>JBQTJN010000035.1:0-19227 GCA_052387095.1 Alphaproteobacteria bacterium | reverse complement strand
CCCTCACCCGATCTCGCTAACGCTCGATCACCCTCTCCCCCCGGGAGAGGGAAGAATGCCGAAGGCATTCGGGGTGAGGGGTTCCAAAGACCTTCATTCCATTTGTCGGTTTGCGTGCAGGAAACATCTTTCGCGAGATCCATGCCTTCAAGACCTGGCCAGGTTTTTGCCTGTTCGCGCAGGGCATCGAGATCGAAATTTCCATCGGGTGCGTGGGCGATAACGCCGTTCGGGGCGCCATTGTCGCGGATCGTCCGGGTGAGGGCGCGGGTATCGATGCCGGATATGCCGATGAGATTGTAGCTTTTGAGCCAGGCATTGAAATGCTTCGCCGAGCGCCAGCTGGAGGGGTTGGTTACGTCTTCCCGGACGATGAGGCCGCGCGCGGCGGGGTTGATGGTCTCGATATCCTGCTCATTCGTGCCGACATTGCCGATATGGGGGAAGGTAAAGTTGATAATCTGGCCGGCATAGGAAGGGTCAGTAAGGATTTCCTGGTAACCGGTCATGGCGGTGTTGAAGCAGATCTCGCCGACGGCGTTGCCGGGAGCGCCGAAACCCTTGCCCCATATGAGAGATCCTGTGCCAAAAACGATTACGCCCGTTGCATCTGAGGGGCGTTTGGGATTGGATGGTTTGGTCATTTCGGTTTATCTTTCAATAATCTTTTGACGTCATCCCGTTGGTGAGGCAGCATGGCTGCCGAACATATCGAACGGGATCCGGAGAACTCGGCAAGCGAAGCTTGCCTCGTATTTTCCAGATCCCCGCTGTTTAAGTCCGCTGACGCGGACCGCGGGGATGACAGCGATTTATTGAAAAAATTTTAATAAAGTGTTCTGGCGTAAAAGGAAAGAAAAAACATGGATAAAAGAGCAGAATTCAACAATGCCCTGAAAGAGGCCATGAAAGCCAAGGACGAGGTGGGCACGGGGACGATCCGCCTGATCCTCTCTACCCTCAAGGACAAGGAGATCGCTGTGCGCGGCACGGGCCAGGATGTAGGCGACCCGGAAATCATGTCCATGCTGCAATCCATGGTCAAACAGCGCAATGAATCACTGAAAATCTATCAGGACAATGCCCGGCCCGAACTGGCCGCGCGGGAAGCGGCGGAGATCCGAATTATCGAGGGGTTCCTGCCGAAGCAGATGAGCGATGCGGATGTCTCCGCCGCCATCGATGCCGTGATTAAGGAAACCGGCGCCGCCACCATCAAGGATATGGGCAAGGTGATGGGGGGCTTAAAGGCTCAATATGCCGGCCAAATGGACATGGCGAAGGCGGGGGCGGTGATTAAGGCGAAGCTTTCCTAGAAGACAGCCAGAGCGCGGTCTTGGCCAGCCAGTCCTGTAGTAGTCCAACGGATAATTCTTTGTATTAGAGTTATTTATATTTGTTTCTTTACAGAATGAATGAGGCATGAATATCCGAGGGGTGTGAATAATTAATGTCGGCGGTTATATAAATAATGGCGGGCCGGGTCAATGGACAAAACGCCATGCGGCAAAAATTAATATATTCTTCTAAAATCTTGGCAGATTATTTTAATTTTCAAGCGATTAAATAATATAGTTAAACCTAATATTATATCTGCCGTCATTGCGAGGAGCGAAGCGACGCGGCAATCCAGTTTTTGGAATGTGCCTCCTGGATTGCTTCGCTCACGTTGTTCGCTCGCAATGACGAAACTGTATGTTATGTATGAACGATGTCGATTCCCGCCCGATTTATGGATGAAATCCGTAACCGCCTGACGCTGTCCGAGGTGATCGGCAAGCGCGTGCGTCTCACCCGTGCAGGCCGTGAACTCAAAGGCTGCTGCCCGTTTCACAAGGAAAAAACCCCGTCCTTCACAGTGAATGACGACAAGCAGTTCTATCATTGCTTCGGCTGCGGCGCGCATGGCGACGTGATCGGCTTTGTCATGCAGCATGACAATTTGTCTTTCGTCGATGCCGTCGAGATGCTGGCGGCGCAGGCGGGGCTGCAGGTGCCGAAGCCTTCGCCCGAAGAAACACGCCGCGCCGATACCGCGCGCGATCTTTACAAGCTGGTCGATGTCGCAGCGCGCTGGTTTCAGGAACAGCTTCATAACGGCTCCAATCGCGATGTGCTGTCGTATCTGAAAGATCGCGGTTTATCCCGTGAAACGCTCGAGGCGGCGCGGGTCGGGTTTGCCCCCGCCGATCGACAGGCATTGCGCACGTACCTGAAAGCCGAGGGCTTCAGCGACGACGATATGATCAAGGCCGGCCTTGTAAGGACATCTGAAAAATCCAGTGAGCCTTACGTATTTTTTCGCGAGCGGGTGATTTTCCCGGTTGCCGACCGGCGCGGCCGCGTTGTCGCGTTCGGCGGGCGGACACTGCCTGAACACATGATGGCGCCGAACCAGGGCGATTACAAACCGGCGAAATATATCAACTCCCCTGACACGCCGCTCTTTGACAAGGGCCGCATGGTGTACGGCGAGGCGCCGGCGAGACTGGCAGCGCGAGATGGTTTGCCTGTGATCGTGACGGAAGGCTACATGGATGTGATCGCCTGCCAGCAAGCGGGGTTCAAAGGCGCGATTGCACCGATGGGTACGGCTCTGACCGACGAACAGATCCTGACGTTGTGGAAGATGATCGTGACGGATGAGAAAATGCCGATCCTGTGCTTTGACGGGGATAATGCCGGGCGGCAGGCGGCGGCGCGCGCTTCTGCGCGCGTGCTGCCGTTACTCGGGCCGGGGCGTTCCGTGAAATTCGCCTTCATGCCGCAAGGGGAGGATCCGGACAGTCTTCTGCGTTCGGGCAAGCGCGAGGCATTCCAGGGCGTGCTCGATTCCGCGCTCTCGCTGTTCGATTATATCTGGATGAGCGCCATTGCAGGGCGCGATCTCAAGGTGCCGGAAATCCGCGCGCAGGTGTCAGACACGCTGCAGACGCAGATAAAAACCATCGCTGACCGCGAGGTGCAGCGTCATTACCAGGCACTGGTGCGCGCGCGTATCTCGGAGAATTTCTTTGCGCCCAAATGGCAAGGCGGTGTCAGAAGTTCGAAAAAACCCGGCGGGCCGTCGGCGATCAAGCCGCGCGCGCCGGGTTTCCGAGACATCAACGCCCGTATTTTTATGGCAACCATAACGAATTATCCCGGGCTTTTTGACGCGTTCGAGGAAGAATTAGGGTGTTTTCCGATCGAAGACGGCGCTCTCGGCCGTTTGCGGCAGGGCATTATTTCCGTTCTCTCGGGCGGCGAGACCCTTGAAGCTCAGCCGCTGTATAACTATCTCATTGGACAGGGATTTCAAAAAGAAATGAATGACATATCAGGAGAGACGGTCTATATTCACGCCGCCTTTTCAAGGCCGGGACGTGATTCGGTTTTTGCCGGAGAAAGTCTGCGGCACTGGCTTGCGGAACTACAAGATCGCAACTGGGCAGAGATTAACCAAGGCTGGAAGAAGGCTTTTCAGGATTTGAACGAAAACGACGAAAAAATATTAAGTACGCAGGTCGCTGCCAAGATTCAGGGACACCAATAAGTTTGTCCGGAACAATCATCACATCGGGATTTAATCGGGAAATTAGAAGTTAAAACGAATGGCTAAAAATTTAAAAACGGCGAAAAACGCGAAGGCGGCGAAAGCTGCAAAACCTGTGAAGGCTGTCGCCAAAAAAGCGCCGGTTAAACAAGCTCCGGTCAAAACAACCAAGCAAAGCAACGTTGCCGTGAAGAAAGCGGTCAAAAAAGTTGTAACCGCAAAACGGGAAGAGCCCGAAGATGATGCGGCAGAGACAACCAAAACCGGCGGTGCGTCGCTTGAGACGATCGTCAAGAAGCTGGTTAAAGCCGGTAAAACCAAAGGTTTCCTGACCTACGACCAGATCAACAAATCCCTGCCGGCCGAAGAATTTTCATCGGAGCAGATTGAAGATGCGATGACGACGTTTTCCGATATCGGCATCCAGCTTGTCGAAAGCGAAGACGACGCTGCGGAAGCCGAAGAGGAAAAACCGGCTGACGATGAAAAAGCCGGCGATTATGAAGCCGGTGGTAACATCACGTCCGACGATACGGGCCGCACGGACGATCCTGTACGGATGTATTTACGCGAAATGGGCGCAGTCGAACTTCTGTCCCGCGAAGGCGAAATCGCGATTGCCAAGCGCATCGAGGCGGGCCGCGAACTGATGATCGGCGGGATCTGCGAAAGCCCGCTCGCGATTGAATCCATCATTGCCTGGTACAATGCGCTGCAGAAGGGCGATATTCTCCTGCGCGAGGTTATTGACCTTGATGCCACGCTGAACGAGGGGCCCGATGGTGCTAATAATGCCGTTGTTGCGCCTGCCACGCCGCGTGACGGAGATGCTGAAAAAGAACCGTCCGAAGGCGGTGAGGGCACCGAAGACGACGATGAGAACAACTTATCGCTTTCTGCTATGGAAGAACAGCTTCTGCCGCAGGTATTTGAGAGCTTCAGCAAGATTCATAAAACTTATAAGAAAATGCAGAAGGCGCAGGAAGAGCGTCTCGAGCATATTCACAAGGGCAAGGAGCCACCCGAGCCGACTAATAAAAAATACAGCAAGCTGCGCGACGAAATGGTTGAGCTGATGAACGAGGTTCACCTCAGCAATCCCAGGATCGAACAGCTGATTGACCGTCTGTACGGCATGAACCGCGAACTGGTCAGCTTAGAGGGCAAGATGTTGCGTCTTGCGACGGATTGCGGCGTCAAGCGCGAAGAATTTTTGACGAACTATTACGGTTACGAACTCGACCCGCGCTGGGCGACGAAAATTAAAAAACTCAAGGCCAAAGGCTGGATCAAGTTCGCCGATAAACACGCGGATGACATCAAGAAAATCCGCGAACAGATTTCCTCGATCTCCGAAGAATCCATGCTGCCGATCAAGGAATTCCGCCGCATCGTCTCCACGGTGCAGAAGGGCGAGCGGGAAGCCGGGCGCGCCAAGAAGGAAATGGTCGAGGCTAACTTACGTCTCGTGATTTCCATCGCTAAGAAATATACGAACCGCGGCCTGCAGTTCCTTGACCTGATCCAGGAAGGAAATATCGGCCTGATGAAGGCGGTTGATAAATTTGAATACCGCCGCGGCTACAAATTCTCCACCTACGCGACATGGTGGATTCGCCAGGCGATTACACGTTCCATCGCCGACCAGGCGCGCACGATCCGCATTCCGGTGCACATGATTGAGACCATTAACAAGCTGGTGCGCACGACGCGCCAGATGATGCACGAAATCGGCCGTGAGCCGACGCCGGAAGAGCTTTCCGTGCGCCTGCACATGCCGCTCGACAAGGTGCGCAAGGTTTTGAAAATTGCGAAGGAGCCTGTTTCGCTCGAAACACCGATCGGCGATGAGGAAGATTCTTCACTGGGTGATTTCATTGAAGACAAGAACGCTTTGCAGCCGATCGACTCCGCCATTCACTCTAACTTGCGCGAAACCACGACGCGCGTGCTGGCGTCCCTGACGCCGCGCGAGGAACGGGTGCTGCGCATGCGCTTTGGAATCGGTATGAATACCGACCACACGCTGGAAGAGGTAGGGCAGCAGTTCAATGTTACTCGGGAGCGTATTCGTCAGATTGAGGCTAAAGCGCTTCGTAAACTGAAGCATCCGAGTCGTTCGCGGAAGCTGCGGAGTTTTCTGGATACGTAATGTGATTTTTTTCGATCACATCTGATTACAGGATACGCAGAAACATCCCATCCTATAATATGAAAATAAACATGGTTAGTCTTAAACGAAGGTTATTCGTTGTTGAAATCGTTAATTCTTCGGTCTATTGAGAACAGCAGGCTTAAAAAAGAAAGAATCCCATGCGTTTTTTAACACTCATCGTTACTGCCATCATCCTGACGGCAGGTTTTTCACCGGCATTCGCCGCTACCCTGACCTCCGACCAGGTGAAGCAATTCACAAACGCCATTCCCGACATCGAGGCGTTCAGCACGAAGATGCAGAAAGAGGGCAAGGACAAGGCGCTTGAAAAAGCGGTCCGGCCGAAACCGGGCGAGTCCCAGTTCACACCTTATACAAAGGGCGTTGTCGCGCTCAAATCACAATTCCCGCCCGATTACACGGCGCTCAGCGGCGTTGTATCCAAGCACGGATTTGCCACGCCGGAAATCTGGGCCAATGTCGGAGACAGCGTGATGCAGGCTTATCTCGCCACGAAAATGCAGGGCAAGAACATGGAAGCGATGCAGGCGATGGCGAAGCTGCCGCCGGAGATGAAAGCAAAGCTGCCGCCGCAGGCCAAGGCGCAGATCGAGCAGGCGACATCCATGCTGAAGATAGTGAATGCCGCGCCGGCAGCCAACAAGGAAGCGATCAAGCCGCATATCCCCGCGATCGATGCCTGGTTGCAGCGGGAAGAAGCTAAAATGAAAGCCTCCGCCGCGGCGAAGGGTGCCAAGCCGGCCGCCTTGCCACCCACGCCTAAGAAAAGCCAGTAGCAATCTTAACTCTTTACTCTTATTCTTGAAAAGCAGGGCCTGTAGCTCAGTTGGTTAGAGCAGTCCGCTCATAACGGATTGGTCGGGGGTTCAAGTCCCTCCGGGCCCACCACTATTTTTTTGCGAATCAAAGATTTATATTATTCCTTTTAGACGTAGATTTAAAGGAACCGAAGGGGGTTCTTAAATGTTGGCCTTAAATGTTGGCTTAGAACAATACAACGTATTGAAAGGATTAATTATGCCTCCCGTAAAAGTGAAATTCCTGTTCGTCCTGACTTCGCACGATCAGCTTGGCGATACCGGTGAAAAAACCGGCTTCCATTTTTCCGAGATGTCGGACCCTTATTATATTCTCGAAGATCACGGCGTAGAGGTGGATATCGCTTCGATCAAGGGCGGGGAGCCGCCGGTTGATCCAAATTTTCTGAAAGATCCTGCCGACAGCGTGACGCGGTTCAAAAAAGATGCCGCCGCCATGAAAAAACTGAAATCCACCAAGAAAATTGATGATGTCGATGTGAAAGGCTATGAGGGCATTTTCCTGCCCGGCGGCCACGGCACAATGTGGGATTTTCCGGAGAGCAAGGGCTTGCAGAATGCGCTGGAAAAAATCTGGAAGCAGGAGAAAATTATTGCTGCCATCTGTCACGGCGCCGCCGGTTTTGTAAAGGCGAAAGATACCGAAGGCCAGCCGCTGATTAAAAATCACCGTATTAACTGCTTCACGGATGAGGAGGAGCGTAAGGTCAAGAAGGATAAGGTTGTGCCGTTTTTGCTGGAAACCAAGCTGCATGATCTCGGCGCGATCTTTGAACATGCCGAGCCATTCCAGGCGATTGTGGTTGATGACGGCCGCATCATTACGGGGCAGAACCCGGCTTCGACAGAGCTGGTTGCCAATACGATCCTGCGCGCTGTGGGAATTTCACCCTATATCGATCAGAAGCAAAGTAAGGATGAAGCGGCGTAATCAGCGGTTCTTTTTATGACGAACGGTACCGTTTTCAACAAACTTATCCTTGTCGAAAACGAAATGCCGGATTTCAAAAAACTCATCATTCAATTCAATAACGTTGAACCCGTTGTTTTGCATGCGTGTGCGGCGCGAGATGGCCGTTGAGGCGCTGACAAAAACCATGTCATCCACGGCGTCGACAGAGGCGTGGTGCACATGGCCTGTCAGAACTATGTCGATATGAAGATCATTCAGCGTGTGCAGGGTTCTTTTTGTACCGAAAACCTTGACCTTGAGCGGGGATTCCGCCGCACGGTGCAGCGGGTGGTGGAAGACGCAGATTCTATATTTTCCACCGGCCTCTTTAAATAATTTTTGAATGGCGTGACGCTGGGATGCCGAAACTGCGCCGTTCGCCCAGTTCCAGTGGGGCAGGGCGCGCCGCGCAGAATTGAAGCCGGCAATGCGGGCGACATCATTTTCAAAAACAGGAGAGAGATCTTTTGCAATATATTTTTTATATAATTTATAAGGCTGCAGAAGGCGTAGCATCAAATTAAGACGTGGTACGTCATGATTGCCGGGGATGCAGAATACGGGTGCGCTGAGGCCATTGAGAAAATCGCGCGCGACCTGGAATTCCCTCGCCGTGCCGTTCTGCGTGAAATCGCCGCTTGCGACTACAAGATCAGGTTCGAGTTCGGCTATACATGATTCCAGGATAGGAACCATATGATCCAGTTCCGCGCCGAAATGCATGTCGGAGATATGAACTATTTTCATTCTATAATTTCCGGAACCGGCACAGGAACAATCAGTTCCAGCGCCAGCGGTTCGATTTTGAACATAAGCGGCGTGGACATGCGAACCGGCTCGCCATCCACCAGAATCGATATAATGCCATGACCATTCGTCACTTTAAGCTGGGGCGTATCAAAATTCTCGATCGCCGGGTCATTCTGCCAGAAACCCAATGCCAGCTTTGCGAGCAGCGTCAGGCTTTGTAAAGTGCCTTGCGTGTGCACTGTATAAATGCTGAGCTTGCCATGAGTCAGCGAAGCTTTCTTCAGGCTGTTCTGCAGCCCCGGTTCGGCCATATATTTATTATTGGAGACAACGGCGGATTTAATCTCCTCTTTCACTTTCTGCCCTTCGTAGTGAAAGCTAAATTTATAAAGTTTGGGCGACCCCAGTTTTTTTATCAGCGCACGTCCCAGTCGAATCCATTTTAAGATACTTTTCGTTTCGCGTTCCGCCTCGCGCTGCCGTGCGATGCTCACACCGGCGCCCAGCATGACATTGCAGAGGAAAACGCGGTCATTCACGGACGCCATGTCGATGCTGCGCATTTCATGGTTTTTATAGCGCGCGGCGCATTCATAGGGATCCACGGGCAGATCGAGATCCTTGGCAAAGAGGTTCATTGTGCCCAGCGGTAGAATCCCAAAAGGAATTTTTTTCTGGCCGAGAATGGATGCGGCGGACGCGATCGTACCATCGCCGCCAGCAATCAGCAGCTTTCCGGAGCCGTTGAATTTTCGGAGAGCGATTTCAAGGTGGCGTGGCGAGAAAAATTCGATAATCCCCAACTCGTTGCCCATAGCTTCGAGCAGGCGCGCAGCGAAAACCTTCCGGCCCTCTTTTAAAATACGGCCGGAGTTGCGGTTTACTAAAACTAGGAAGGGCATCTAGTTCGTGGTCGCGTCGTCGATCTCGTCACCGACTTCCTGAAGAACTTCGCCGACAGAATCGCCTTTTTTGATGTTGAACCCGTCATCACCGCTGCGGGTACCGACGAGGTAGGCGAGAATTGCCACAACCACGAGAGCGATAATGATCAATAGTCCCTTATTATTTTGCATTGGAATCTCCTTATTAATACCTAAAACTACGCTCTCCCCACGTCCATTGCCAGCCCCTTTTCTGTATTCCGGTATTCCGGTAACTGACTAAAATATGCGGTATATACAGTATTTCTAACGGGCAATTGGCCTTGCAAGTTCCCCTAGAATCTCCTAAGCAGGCAGTAATTCTAATAACAAAAGTTGAACCAAGGAGACTCTTGCACATGTCACAATTCAAGCTTGCAGAATACATATGGATGGACGGCAATCTGCCAACACGTCATCTGAGATCCAAGGCGCGGGTCGTCAAGGTTGGCAGTAACCCGTCGATCGACGACTTCCCGGAGTGGAGCTTTGACGGCTCTTCCACCAACCAGGCGACCGGTCAAGATTCAGACTGTCTGCTGAAGCCCGCACGTGCGGTACCTGATCCGATCCGCGGTGATGGTAACTGGCTCGTTCTTTGCGAAGTCAACAACCCGGATGGTACGCCGCATGAATCCAATTCGCGCGCGCAGTTGAGAGAAGTGCTGGCCGCCGGTGCGGACAAGCATGAGCCGTGGTGCGGTTTCGAACAGGAATACACATTCTTCCAGGGCCGTCAGCCTCTGGGCTGGCCAGAATACGGTTTCCCGCGTCCGCAAGGTCCTTATTACTGTGGCGTCGGCGCTGATGAAGCATTCGGCCGCGAGGTCGTCGAAGACCATGCGATTGCCTGCATGGAAGCCGGCTTGCTGTATTACGGTCTTAATGCCGAGGTCATGCCGGGCCAGTGGGAATTCCAGATTGGTTTCCGGGGCGATGCGAAAGAATCCGCCGATGCGCTTACGGCCTGCGACCACACATGGCTCGGCCGCTGGCTGCTCTACAGAGTTGCCGAGGATTACGGCGTCACGGTTTCGACCGAGAACAAGCCTGTTCAAGGTGACTGGAACGGGACCGGGATGCACACGAATTTCTCGACCAAAGAAACGCGTGACGCATCCAAAGGCAGGGCCGCTATTGCAGACGCCATGAAAAAGCTGGAAGGCAAGCACAAGGAGCATATCGCGCTCTACGGGCATGACCTTGCAGCCCGCCTGACCGGCCGTCACGAAACATGCGACATCAACACCTTCCGCGTCGGCAATGCCGACCGCGGCTGTTCGATCCGTATCCCGGCGCAGGTTGCCGCGAAAGGGTACGGTTATTTCGAAGACCGCCGTCCGGGCGCCAATGCTGATCCGTACCTGGTCACAGCGCGTATCTGCACCACCGTGTGCGGCACACCGGAATCGGTGATGAAATTCACTTCGTGGCCGAGAAAAGACGCCAAGTTCGCTATTGCGGCCGAATAGCCGTTTAACGTTGAAAAGACAAAGAAAAGAGCGCTTGCGGGTGCCCTTTTTATTTTTAGGTTGAAAAAGGGCCCACGAAGGCTAAAACACCGTTATGTCAATATAAATAGGGAATTTATTAACCTTTTTGATCAACAATAACAATGGACGGTAGTTCTCAATTCAAAAGTTTTCACTATAATGATGAATACAGATAAAGATAAAATGAGCAAATCGGCCTCTAAAAATCCTCCGGTCGTTTCTTCCGGGAATGATACAGGTTTCGGAAGTTTTCAGGATTTAACGCTTGAAGAAGATGTGGCGCTGGCTGCAAAGAACGCCAGCAAGCCCGAGCAGAAACTGCCTGCGCGTTATCAGGGCAATGTCAGCAAAAACGGCGATCTTATAACCTATACGACATCTCTCCAGACGCTTGAAGAAAACCCGGGTGATAGCGTTCGCAAAAAGGGACGTATCGGTGACCGTTTGATCGCCAAGGGCCTGTTGACGGAAGGGCAGCTCAACGTCGCCCTGCAAGAGAAAAAACGCACGAATAAAATGCTCGGCGAGATTATCGTTGAGCTCGGTTTCGTTGATGAAGAAGTTTTCATTGCGTTCCTGGCGGAATCTTCAGGTTTTAGTGTTTTCAACCCGCAGCATATGACGTTTGACGGCGATGTTATCGCTCTGCTCGATAAAAATCTTGCAGCCAAACATTCCGTTCTGCCGATTTCCTTTGACAGCAAATATTTACTCGTGGCCATGGCCGACCCGTATGACGTGGTGGCGCTAGACATGCTACGCAAATTTATTCCGAAAGATGCGCAGATACGCCCTCTGATCACAACCAGCCGCATTCTGGCCGATGCGATTGATGCGGCTTACGGCTATGCCAGCTCGATTACCGCCGTTCTGAAAGAACTGGAGCAAAGCAAGGAACAAAAAGACGTAACGGCGCTGAATGAGAGTGAAGCTTTTTCACACCCGATCGTGCGCCTGGTTAATGCCTTGGTATTTGATGCCGTTAAAATCGGCGCATCCGATCTTCACTTTGAACCTGAAGAAAATTTTATACGCCTGCGCTACCGTCTTGACGGCGTTCTGTATACGGCGCAGATCCTGCACAAGCAACACTGGAATAGTATTTCGCAGCGTATTAAATTAATGTCGAATATGAATATCGCTGACCGCATGAGCGCGCAGGATGGCCGTTTCAGTATGAATATCAGTGGGCGCGAAGCGGATTTCCGCGTATCATCCCTGCCGACAGTGCACGGCGAAAATATCGTCATGCGCGTTCTGGACAAGAGCTCCAGCATCATGCCTCTTTCTAAGCTGGGCTTCAGCCAGGAAAATCTTGCGCGCATCAAGCGGTCGCAGGCGCGCCCCGAAGGTATTATTATCGTTACCGGCCCGACGGGTTCCGGTAAAACCACATCGCTTTATTCGATGCTCCATGAAATCAACGATGTCGAAGTCAATATCCAGACGCTGGAAGATCCGGTTGAATATTCCCTTCCGATGATCCGTCAGACGCAAATTCGTGAAGGCGGACTGGATTTCGGCGAAGGCATCAAGGCGATGCTGCGCCAGGACCCTGACATTATTTTCATCGGCGAGATCCGCGACAAAACAACCGCCGAGATGGCGCTGAAAGCTTCTATGACCGGCCACCAGGTTTATACAACGTTGCACACCAACGACTCTTTTGGCGCCATTCCGCGCCTGATTGATCTTGGCATGGCGCCGGGCATGCTGGCCGGTGCTATTATTTCCATTTTCGCCCAGCGCCTGACACGCTGTCTTTGCAAGCATTGCCGCGAAGTCTACCAGCCGGATGCACGTGAATGCGGCCTGCTGGGTGTTGACCCGGCATCGCCCCCGTCGATTTACCGTGCGCGGCAGGGCGGATGCGATGCCTGCAGTGGTAAGGGCTATAAGGGCCGTATTGCGGTTGCAGAAATTCTCCTCTTTGATGATGAACTGGACGAACTCCTTGCCAAGGGGCAATCCAAGGCGGAAATGAAGAGCCTTGCAATAAAAAAAGGCTTTAAAACTATGCGGGACGATGGCATTCTGAAGATCCTTGAAGGTCTCACCGACTTTCATGCGCTTTCCGATGTCGTTGATATAAACAAGTGATCTTTCTAATCAGTCCTTTAGCCTTTTTTGGTATTCATGCAGCGTTATAAGTACAAGGCGGTCAGTAAAAACGGACGTCCCATGCGGGGCGTGCTGGCGGCCGGCAGCGAAACGGATCTTTACAACCAGTTGCAGGAAGCCGGTATGGAATTGATTGACTGCAAAGCCATCAGTTCCAAAAAAAATTTTTCACTGGGCAGCCTTACACTCAAGAGAATTAAGACCCGGGATCTTATTCAATTCTTTGTTCATATGGAACAAATGCAAGCGGCCGGCGTACCAATGCTTGAGGCGCTGGCCGATGTGCGCGATACAACGGAAAATCCGCGTTTGCGCGATGTCATGGCGGAAATTTACCGTGACGTGTCAGACGGCAGCTCTTTATCCGAAGCTATGGGACGCCATCCCAAAATTTTTACAAACCTGTACTTGTCTCTCATTCAGGCGGGAGAGGAAACAGGCGATCTAACTCTCGCCTATACCCAGCTCATTAAATACCTGAAATGGATTGATTCCATGCAATCCAAAGTCAAGAAGGCAACGCGGTATCCGATGATCGTTATGGGGGTTGTTCTGGTGACTGTCGTGGTCATGATGGGGTATGTCGTGCCGCAGATTGTGGATTTTATCCGGAATCTTGAACAGGAATTGCCGTTTTATACTACTGCTCTCATTAGCACGTCTGACTTTTTCCGTGCTTACTGGTGGGTGGTGCTTGGTGCACCGGTTGTGCTTTTTGTCGGATTGAAGTCTCTTACGAAAATATCGTACCAGTTCGCCTATAACGTCGATGCGCTTATGCTCAGAATGCCGATTTTTGGCGAGGTAATCCGCAAAATTTCTGCCGCGCGCTATACGCAGACATTCGGTGCTCTGTTTGATGCGGGCATCAATGTTATCAGCGCCCTGAAATCGGCGCGCAGCACGGTGCATAACTTGGTGCTTCTGAGCGCGCTGGAAAGAGTCGAGCACAATGTCCAATCGGGAAGCTCGTTGTCCGAAGCCTTCGGACGCTCCGGTGAATTTCCCAGCATGGTTGTGAGGATGCTTAAAATCGGCGAGGAATCAGGAAATCTTGCCGAGGTGCTGCAACACGTATCTGACTTTTATACAAGGGACGTGGATGAAGCCATTGAGGGCTTCATCGCCTCGATCGAACCGGCTCTTACCGCGCTACTCGGGGGTATAATATTATGGATTGCAGCGGGTGTTTTCGGGCCGATTTATTCGAGCTTTGAAAATATCGATTTCTAGGGCAAAATCACAACCATGGTATTATCTATTCTAGGCCCAAGCCGCACGGTTCTCCTGATTGCCGAAGACGCATTGCATATATATGCGGCGCAACCTTCTGGTACCCGTTTGGTGGAAACTATTCCGTGGGATGCTGATAACTTTTCTGAAAATGTTGCCAGTTCAATCGTTAAAGATTGCCATGCTCGCCCCGTTCTGATCCTGAATGATATGGTCGAACAGCATTATCGCAAGGAGCGTGTAATGCGCAGCGGCGTCGGCATCATGGACCGGGCCGGGATGATCAAGCGCAAGCTTGGTATGGCTTTCCCGAATTACCCGGTCAAGGCTTCGCTGGTTCTGCGCGAAAAAACGCCGAAGGAAAAAGGCAAGACTGTAGCGGACATGTATATTTTCGCGGCCGTTCCTGAAACGCTGCAGCTTTCGAAAACGCTCGAAGCGGTGCGGCTATCGCTGGCGCGGATTAACGGCTTTTGCCTGTTGCCGCTGGAATCGGCGGATATGATTAAATCGCTCTCCCTTAAATTGCTGGAGAAAGGTGAGCCGCGCTCGAAATGGGTTGTTTTTATAGGCCAGCACCGCGGCGGCGGATTGCGCCAGATCGTGATAAAAGATGGCGAGCTGGCGCTCACACGTATGACGCCGGTGACGGAGGACACATCCAATGTTGTGCGCTGGGTTTCTGAAGTCCACCAGGAATTCAAGGCGACGATGAGCTATCTGACACGCTTTGGATTTCAACAGGAAGACGGTCTTCATATCATTGCCATCGGCAATGCGCCATGTAGTGAAGCCTTCCAAGGGGTTATCGAGGAACCGTGCAAATTTTCCGGCCTGACATCCGTGGAGGCGTCACGCCATTTACGACTCCCCGCGCTTGCGCGAGAAGATTTTCACCTGGCTGAACCCCTGCATGTGGGCTGGGCGGAGAAGAAGAAAAAACTGATACTTCCCTTAAGGGCTGCGCAGATAGACCAGATTGCGCAGCCGCGTAAAGCAGCAATGGCTGCATCGTTGATTCTTCTCATAAGCTGCCTTGGGCTGGGCTATTTGTTTACGACAGCTTCAGGCCGTTTTATTCAACTGGATAAGGATTTTCAGGAGGCAGAGAAAAAACTGGCGCAGGTTAATGTGCTTTACGAGAAGGAGGTCAAGCGGAAGGAGGATCTTGGATTTGATGTCCGCCTGTTGCAAAGCTCGATCGCCGTGCACGACCAACTGGAAAAACAAACAATTGATATGGTTCCGTTCTTTCAGGCCATTGCAGGTGGAATGAGCCGCGATATGCGGATCGATAAAATCGCCTATGAAAGCCTTGCCGGGAAATCAACGCCGGACATTGCGGATACCGCAGCCGCTGTCATCGATGCAGTAACCGGGGAGCCTGTGCCGACACTCAAACCAACTTTCAAAACCACTCTGCAGATGGTTTACCCGAGCACCACCGACATCGATAAGGGCAACCAGGAAGTCGTTGATTTTGGTGCGCGCCTGCAGAAAATTTTTCCAATTTATAAGGTCGAAGTCACAAAAAAACTCAAGGACTATGAATACCGCGAAGAGATTCTGGTTGAAACGGGCGATGCCAGCAAGAAGGATGTGGCGCAAGACTTCCTGGCTGAAATCACGATACAGGGGGCGCGGCCGCAATGATTAAAATGCTAGGATTCAAGCGCGTTCTCATTTTACTTGTCCTCATTAGCGTTAATTTCGCCATGGCCGGCGCTCTTTATTTTTATATTCAGCCGCAGCACATGGCAAAAGATCAGCAGATGCGCGTACTGCAATCGCAGATTTCGGAAAAACAGTCGGACATCGACCGCATTCAGATTGCATTCGAACAACTTGAGGTACAGCAAAGTGTTTTTGATAATTTGCGCGCGCGCGGTTTCTTCGGGAACCAGGAACGCCGCCAGGCAGAGACCGCGCTCAGTGATATCCAGCAAAAATCCGGCGTTATTTCTGCTATTGCCAACATCATGCCGGGGCGTGTCCGGGACGATGAGGAAGCGCAGAAGGCTGATCACAAGGTCCTTGAGAGTTCGGTTAATCTACGCGTAGAGGCGCTGGATGATACGGATATTTACCGCTATCTTTATCTTTTGCAGAATTATTTTCCGGGCCACGTAGCGATTGAAAAAGTAGGGCTGGGCAGGAAAGGCGCTATTAATGACGCCGTGCTGCGAGGTATCGCAGGCGGGCAGTCGCCGCCGTTGACAGAAGTAGATATACTCCTGATATGGCGCACAATGATCCCGCAATCTGAAATTGCCGGAGGGCAGGGTGGCTAGATATTTTCTCGTCTTTACCTTTATCCTGATTGCTGGCGTTGCGCATGCGCAGGGCACACCCGTTGAACCGGCCGCAGAAGTCCCCGCTATAATTGATCCCGCGCCAGCGGCAGTCGAGCCCGTCGTGGCACCTGCCGACACTGTGGAAAAGCCGCCTGTTGTTGCGCCTGTAGCTGATGGAACCACGCCGGACGGTGCGCAGAAATCCAACCGCATTCCCTTGCGTTCCCTGCTTTTTACGGTGGGGGAATATACAGCGCTTCAGCAAGCTAAAAGCTATCGCGGTATGGTACGTCCGCCGACTGAAAGTGAAATGAATAACGTTCTTTTGCCGCCATCCGAGAAGATCAAACCGCCGCCGGAAAAGCGCGAGATTAAACTTGGCGGCCTCGTTTACAGATCGCCCAAAAACTGGACGATCTGGCTGAACGGTGAACGCGTGTCGCCCGATGCGTTGCCGAAAGAAGCGCTTGATCTTAAGGTGATGAAAAATTACATCGAGATTAAATGGTTCGATGATTATACGAACCAGATCTTCCCGCTGCGCCTGCGTCCTCACCAAAGATTCAATATCGACACACGCATTTTCTTGCCCGGCTAATGTCTTTTAAACCTGTCATTTCCGTTAAAAACGTCAGCGTCCGCTACCGCAACATTCATGCGGTTGAAAATGTTGATCTCGAAGTGCGCGCAGGCGAAATTTTCGGACTTATGGGCGTTAATGGTGCGGGCAAGACCAGCCTGATTAAAACTTTTCTGGCCCTGCGCAGTCCTGATGCGGGCACCGTGCGAATTTTCGGGAATGATCCGTCGCTGCACTTGACGCGCATGCAACTGTCCTATCTGCCGGAGCGGTTCTCACCGCCGTGGTTTTTGACCGGGCTTGGATTTATTCGTTTTTCCGCCGGCCTTTACGGTCGCGTCCCGGATGAAAAAACGATCATGGCGGCGGCTGAGCGGATCGCGCTTGACCCAGGCGTTTTGAAGCGCAGGGTTCACACCTATTCCAAAGGCATGCGGCAAAAAACCGGGATGCTGGCAAGTTTTCTTGCCGAGAGACCGCTTCTGATCCTCGACGAGCCAATGGGCGGGCTGGACCCGCTGGCGCGCAGTCTTGTCAAAGATATAATGATGGAACAAAGGAAGGCGGGGCGGACCCTGTTTCTTTCCTCGCACATTCTCGCTGACATGGACGAAATGTGCGACCGTGTTGCCCTGATGCATAAAGGACGAATCGATTTTACGGGCACTCCGGCAGCCTTAAAGGCGCGGGCAGGCAAGGATACGCTGGAGCAGGCCTTTTTACATTCAATTGTGCAAAAGACCGCGGCATGATACTTTTAAGGGGCGTGGGTCAGTCCTTGATTCCGTGTCCTTTACCTGTCGTTTTCATCCGTGGTCCGCGTCATGTTGCCTTCTTTTTCAAGATTTTTTTATAACTTCCTGTTTTTGCTGCCTGCTTTCAGCTTCGCACTGATTTTGTCTGTGCCCGGAGCGTCGGCACAGGATGTCGCACCGGCACCTGCCGCGCAGGAGGGGGCACAATTTGAAGATGTTCTGAAGAAAATCGAGGAATCGGATTCCGAGATGCCGGAATTGCCCCCGGCAGCGAATGCGCCTGTGTTGGTCACAACAACGCCGCCCCCTGCGCAGACTGTTCTTGCGCCTATAACGCCTGTGATCGTGCCTAAGATTGATGGGGGCGTGGTTCCGGTTGTGCCCGCGCTTCCCGCCAGTCCAAATCCCGTTGAGGATCTTTTCTTTGATGCTGAATCTCTCGCACCGCCAACAGTTCCAGGTTTGGCGGGGCAGCAAAACAGCGTGGTGCGCACCGTCAATCCGCAAACTGAACCTGCGTCGAAATATATTATCGTGAAAAAGAATGCCGATCCCGGCAGTCAGCAGGCGCAGCTAGTCTCTGCGCACCGGGCGTTGATCCTGGGCCGCTATGACTCTGCGCTTATGCTGTATGACAAGCTTTATGAGAAAAATAAGAAAGATCAGAACATCCTTCTTGGCCGTGCCATGGCGCTGCAAAAACTGGAGCAGGATGATGCGGCTATCCGCGCATACGAAGAATTGCTGGATCTGAAACCCAATCATCCCGAAGCGCAGATTAATATGCTTGGTTTGCTCGGGCAGAAATATCCTGCCGTGGCGCTACAGCGTCTTCTCGACTTGCAACAGAAACAGCCGGACAATGTCGCTCTGGTCGGGCAGATTGCTGTCGTACAGGCAAAACTAGGCTATTACGACGAAGCGCTGAAATATCTTGGCATGGCGGCCAGCCTTGAGCCGAACAACGCCAATCATTATTACAACATGGCTGTTATTGCAGATCGCGCCGGGAATAAAAAAGACGCCGTGAAATTTTACGAGAAGACACTTGAGATTGATGCAATTTATTCCGGCGGCAGCGCCATCCCACGTGACTCTGTGTTCGACAGGCTGGCGCAGCTTCGCTAGGAAAAAACTTTAACGAAACGAAACAGGCAGGTTTATGTTTTTTATCGCGGTTATTTTTGCAGGATTGATTTTCGGGAGTTTTGCAACAGCCCTGATTTATCGCGTGCCACGCGACCTGCCGTGGGTGTATGGCGAAAAATCCTGGCGCTCGGCCTGCACGCATTGCGGCGAGGCGCTGCGGGCCAAAGATCTTATCCCTATTTATTCATGGTTTGCCTTGCACGGTAAATGCCGCGATTGCGGCGGGAAAATCAGTCCGATGTATATCGGCGTGGAATTGTCAGTCCTCGCGCTCTCTGTCCTGACCTATATTATTAACGGTCCGACGATCGAGACGGCGTTTATAATCCTGGCCATTCCGTTTCTGGTGGCGCTCATGGTCATTGATCTGGAGCACATGATTTTGCCGAACCAGTTGATTGCTATTCTGTCCGTACTGGGCCTTGCGCGGGCGATTGAACGAAGCGTG
>JBQTJN010000034.1:0-35755 GCA_052387095.1 Alphaproteobacteria bacterium | reverse complement strand
GTAACACATGAAGACGGCACCCTGCTGGGTCGGGTGAAAATTCCTGCCGATATGCGTGCTTTTTCCGATGAAGACCTTTCAAAACTGGTTGAAGAGTTACGAATCGAGACGATCCGTATTGTATCAGGAACTGGTGGCCACCTTGGCGCGGGGCTCGGTGTTGTTGAACTGACCGTGGCCATCCATGCCGTGTTCGATACCCCCACCGATCGCCTCATCTGGGATGTGGGACACCAGGCTTATCCCCATAAGATACTGACCGGCCGGAGAGACCGGATTCATACGCTGCGTCAGGGTGATGGACTGTCCGGCTTCACCAAGCGCTCAGAATCGGAATACGATCCGTTCGGCGCCGCCCACTCCTCGACCTCCATTTCGGCCGGGCTCGGCATGGCGCTGGCCCGCGACATGGACAATAGACAGAATCATGTCATCTGCGTCATTGGCGACGGGGCTATGTCGGCCGGCATGGCCTATGAAGCGATGAACAATGCCGGGGTTCTCAAGTCCCGCCTCGTCGTGATTCTGAATGACAATGATATGTCTATCGCCCCGCCGGTGGGGGCCATGAGCCGCTATCTTACAAAACTGGTCTCCTCCAAGCCCTATATGAATGCCCGCGAGGCGGGGAAGAAATTCACCGGGCTGCTGCCGGGCCCCCTGCGCCACGCCGCCAAGCGGGCCGAGGAAAGCGCGCGCATGGCGCTTGGCCACGGCACGTTTTTCGAAGAGATGGGCTTCTATTATATCGGCCCGGTCGATGGGCATAATCTTGATCACCTGCTCACCGTGCTGCGCAACGTGAAAAACAGCGACCATGACGGACCGGTGCTGATCCATGCCATCACGCAAAAGGGTAAGGGCTACATCCCAGCCGAAAGCGCTGCCGACAAGATGCACGGCGTGGTGAAGTTCGATGTCATCACCGGCGCGCAGACCAAGGCCAAACCCAATGCGCCGACTTATACCAAGGTATTCGCGCAGAGCCTGATCAAAGAGGCCGAGAAGGATTCCAAAATCATCGGCATCACCGCCGCCATGCCGGACGGCACGGGGATGGATTTGTTTGCGCGGGCGTTCCCGAACCGCATGTTCGATGTCGGTATCGCCGAGCAGCACGCGGTGACGTTCGCCGCCGGCCTTGCCACCGAAGGCTACAAGCCGTTTTGCGCGATTTATTCGACCTTCCTGCAACGCGCCTACGACCAGGTCGTACATGATGTGGCGCTGCAAAATTTACCTGTTCGCTTTGCGATAGACCGCGCGGGCCTTGTCGGCGCCGATGGCGCAACGCATGCGGGGTCGTTCGATGTCGCCTATCTTGGCTGCCTGCCGAATTTTGTTTTGATGGCGGCCGGCGATGAGGCCGAGCTGGTTCACATGGTGGCAACCGCCGCGGCCTATGATGAGGGTCCGATCGGTTTCAGGTTTCCGCGCGGCGAAGGGCGCGGCGTGGAAATGCCGGAAGCGGGCAAGGTTTTAGAAATCGGCAAAGGCCGCATCGTGCGAGAGGGAAGCGATATCGCGATCCTGTCTTATGGCGCGCGTCTGGGTGAAGCTTTACTCGCGGCGGACATGCTGGCGGAGAAAAATATTTCTGCAACCGTTGCAGATGCCCGGTTTGCAAAACCTCTCGATAGTGATTTGATCCGCCGCCTTGCCAAAAACCACAGGACGCTGATTACCATCGAGGAAGGATCGCGCGGCGGGTTCGGCTCGTTCGTGCTGGAATTCCTTAATGAAGAAGGGTTGCTGGACGGGCGCCTCAAAGTCCGCACCCTGAATCTGCCTGATTTGTTCCAGGATCAGGACACGCCGGAGAAGCAATATGAGCAGGCGGGTTTACATGCTAGAAACATCTGTAAAGAAGCACTGCGTTGATATTCACCGACGCTATTTAAAAAAAATTATATGCCCCATCAAAATATCATCTTCATCGGAATGTCTGGCGCCGGAAAAACTTTCTGGGCGAAAAGATTTTCAGCCGAATATAAACGGCGCCTTGTGGAGCTCGACGAGCTGATGGGGCACTCTTCCGAACTTGCAGACCTGATCAGGAATTACCCGGGGAAAGACAGCGCCGCAAAAATGGGAAATTATTTCGGAATGCCGTGGGAGAAAGAATTTCCACAAAAAGAACGTGACTACCTGAAAATAGAGCGCGGCATCATGGCACAGCATTCCGGGTTTTCCGATTCCGTCCTGGATCTCACGGGAGGCGCGATTTATCACCCCGCAGAAATGTCTGCAATGGCAAAAACAGGCCTTGTGATTTATCTTGAAACCAGCCGGGAAAAACAGGATGAGATGTTCAGGATATACCTGAAGCATCCCAAACCCGTCTGCTGGGGCGATGTTTTCAAACAGAATGACGGCCAAACCAGGGAAGAGGCGCTGGAGCAGTGTTATCCCGCGCTTCTCCAATACAGGGCCGGTGAGTACGAAAAATATGCGGATATTACGATTCCCTACGAGGTTCATAAAAAAGCCTCGACCGCTCAAGAGCTTATCACTTATATTAAAGGCCACGCCGGTTTTGAAATTGAAACTCTCCAGCTTTTTTCCAATGGCTCTTCTTAAACCCACAATCGTGATTTTCGACATGGACGGTACGGCGGTGCGGCACATCGACCCGCGCGTGCTGCATATTCTGGAGCGCGTCGATGATGCCGCGTTCCGCGTCAAGAAAATCGCCAGCTGGCTTCGGCATGGCGCGCGCGGGCCGCTCATCCTGCCGATGGAAGAATATTCCCGCAAGGCGCGGCGGCACCAGTTACTGGTTCATCGCGCCATTCACAAGGTGCGGCGCAAACCGGTCGAACAGATCGTTGAGCCCTCGCCCGGCGTTTATGAGGTGCTCGATTTTCTCAAAGATCACAATATCCCGATGGGGATCGCCAGCAATTCCCTCGGCAAGGGTTACGGCCACGACATCCTGGACAAATTCGAGATGAACCGGTATTTCCGCGCCCGCATTTTCCGCGAAGATATCGTGAAGTCAAAACCGAGCCCGGAATCCATTCTCAAAACGCTCAAGGAGATGAATGTGAGCGTGAGTGAAACGGATGTCATCTGGTATATCGGCGACCGGCACAAGGACATCACGGCAGCGCAGGCGGCGGCGGCAAAAATCCCAGCGAAAATCGTGCCGATTGCCTACGGCGTCAATGCGGCGATCGCGGTGCTGGAGAAAAATATCGGGCCGGACCACATCATCATGTCCTATAGCGACATGTGCGGCCGGCTGAAGAAGCTGTTTGCCTGATTCTTCCGTCATTGCGAGCGACAGCGAAGCAATCCATTTTTTAACAAGTGTGGATTGCTTCGTCGCTGGCGCTCCCCGCAATGACAGTTACTTTATTTTCAAAGGTTCATACGCAAATGTCTCACCCGATGACAGCACGGCCAATGCCTCGCGCACCGGGGTGAGGACATTGAGAATTGTATTATCAAATACCGCGCCCCGGCTGACCATCGAGACGAGTTCTTCCAGTGCGGTTTTCGGTTCCGGAACGATTTCAACGGCCAGATCCGCGCGGTCCTTCGCGCCGAGAAGTTTCGCAGTATAATCAAGCGCATCGCCAAGTCCGCCCAGTTCATCGACCAGTCCATTTTTGCGCGCGGACTCTCCGGTCCAGACGCGTCCCTGGGCGACGCGTTCAACCTGTTCAGGTGATAATTTCCGCCCTTCCGCAACACGCGCGGTGAAGGCGTCGTAAACCTGGTCCATCATGGCGTTGATGCGCTCGGCTTCGCTGGAAGAGAACGGGTGATTCATCGACCACAGTGCGGCATTTTCGCCCCACGCAACGCCGTCCCAATTTACGCCCCATTGATCCCACAGGCCGGCCGCGGAAATTTTCCCGCCCGCGACGCCGATGGAGCCCGTTAATGTTCCAGGCAGCGCGAAAATATGATCGGCATGGCTTGCGATCCAGTAGCCGCCCGAGGCAGCCGACGGGCCCATCGAGACGATAATTTTTTTACCCTTTTTTTGCGCATGATTAAGTGCACGCAAAATGTTTTCGGACGCGACGGGAGAGCCGCCGGGGCTGTCGATGCGCAGGACAATAGCGCCAAGCGATTTATCATCGGCGAGATCGAACAGCAGCGGTGTGAGTTCATTCGCGGCGATGATATTGCCCCCGCCCAGGCCGGGTGCGCCCGCGCCGATGGCGGAATTCATGATCGCGCCCGAGGCATAGACCAGCGCCGCTTTTCTGGCGGGTGCGTGGAACACACGATGCCCGTGCGCCGCGTAGGTCGCGACATCGACATAGAGCGGATCTTCGCTTTCCGGGTTGCCCGTTATCCCGCCGGTTATTTTATCATAGAGCGCATCGTCGTAATTTATGTCGGTGACAAGCCCGGCGGCGAGCGCCTCATCGGCAGTGAAGAGGCCTTTATGAACGAGCGCGGTGAACTGCTCAGGCGTCATGACGAGATCGGCAGAAATATTCGTCACAAGATCGTTCCGGATATCGTTCATAATCTGGTTAAGCATCTCGCGATTTTGCGGCGACATGGTTTTGTTGGTCGCGCTTTCGAAAACGGTTTTGTAATTCTTGCGGTGGACGAATTGCGGCTCGATGCCGATTTTATCCAGCGCCTCCCTGAAATACGGCGCCTCCATGCGTATGCCGGGAACGGACACGATGCCAAGCGGCTGCATCCATCGTTTTTCAAAGATGGAGGCGAGATAGAACCGCCCCAGGCCGCCGCCCGCTTCGCCGTAGGAATCGGAATATATAATGGTGAATTTCCCGGCTTCTTTAAAACGTTTGATCGCGGCGCGCATTTCCTGCGTATGGGTAATTTCGAAATCGCCCTCTTCCATATAGGCGATGAGTCCCTTTACGCGCGGGTCGGCGGCGGCGCGATCGATGGCATCAATTTGTGTCTGCAGACCAGGCGCGCGCGGCGCGAAAGGATCGGTGAGACTCGGCGGCTCGGGCAGATCCGAAAACCCGTCCTTGAGCGGCATGAATAGAACCATTTTTTCGGGCAGCGGGATCGCCTGCGGTTTTCCCAGAGACAAAGCGCCGGCCAGCATGCTGAGCAGGACGAATGCGCCGATGACGAAACAGGTGCGGCGGATGAATCCCCAAATAAAATGGCGGATGCCGCGGCGCGGCGGCGGCGCGGGCGGAGGAGAAAATTTTCTGCGGATCCGGCGTCGCTCCAGCATCAGAGGCACTGCGCCTTGTGGCGAAGCCAGTGATCGGCGAGGACGCAGGCCATCATGGCCTCGACCACCGGCGCGCCGCGGATGCCGACACACGGATCATGGCGGCCCCTGGTGGAGATGTCGGTGTTTTCACCCTTGTCATTGATGGTTTTGCGAGGGCTCAGGATGGAGCTGGTCGGTTTGAATGCAACGCGCATGACGATGTCCTGTCCCGTAGAGATGCCGCCGAGAATCCCGCCGGCATTGTTGGAAAGGAACTTGGCGCCGTTTTTGCCTGCGCGGATTTCGTCGGCGTTCTGCTCACCACCCAGCGCTACCGCGTCGAAGCCTGCGCCGATTTCGACGGCTTTCACCGCATTGATCGACATCATCGCCTTGGCAAGATCGGCATCGAGCTTGTCGTAAACCGGCGCGCCGAGGCCCGCCGGAATTCCCGACGCATGCACTTCGATCAGCGCGCCCGCGCTTGAGCCGTCTTTACGTTTTTCATCCAGATATTCACTCCAGCGTTCGACGATGTTTTTGTCGCCTGCCCAGAACGGGTTGTTATCAATCTCGTCCCAATTCCAATTGTCACGGCTGCATTTAATATCGCCGATCTGCACGACGGCGGCGCGGATGATCACAGCTTGCGAAACCCCGTTTTCAAAACGGGGTCTTTCCGGCATGAGGCCCCGGCCTTCGCCGGGGTTTCGTGAATTATAAATATCATGATTGAGAATCTTCCTTGCAATCACACCGGCGGCGACGCGGCAAGCGGTTTCGCGCGCGGATGCGCGCCCGCCCCCGCGGCAATCCCTATGGCCATATTTTTCCTGGTAGGTAAAGTCGGCATGGCCGGGGCGGAATTTATCCTTGATGTCGTCATAGTCTTTCGATTTGACGTCGGTATTTTCGATCAGAAGGCCGATGGGCGTACCGGTGGTGAGGCCTTCGAATACGCCAGAGAGAATTTTCACTTCGTCAGCTTCGCGGCGCTGCGTGGTGAAGCGCGAGGTGCCCGGCTTGCGGCGGTCGAGGTAATGCTGGATGTCGGATTCCTTAAGCGCGATGCGCGGCGGCACGCCGTCAACGACGCAGCCGATGGCAGGGCCGTGGCTTTCGCCAAAGCTCTGGTACTGGAACAAGGTGCCGAAACGGTTGCCGGTCATGACCCCACCTTTATAACATCTTTTTGCACCGACAGCGTACCCTGATCGATGATCGCAACAGTGAGGCGGGAGATGGCGACGCGTTTGACGGTGTCTTCTTCGGTAATATCCGTCTGCCACACTTGCGTGCGTTTGCCGATATGCAACGGCGAACAAACTCCGGTGACCCAGCCTTTTGTCACAGCGCGGATATGGTTGGCGTTAATCTCGATGCCGACGGAACGGTAGAGATCGGGGTCAATGGTCATCCAGGCGGCAACGCTGCCCAATGTTTCCGAGAGCACGCAACTGGCGCCCCCATGCAGGATGCCGAAAGGCTGCGTGGTTTTTTCGGTGACGGGCATACGGCCCTTAAGATAATCGGGGCCCAGTTCAATGAATTCAATGCCAAGGAATTTCGACATGTTGCCGTTGCGGCCGCTTTGCAGGAGATCGATGTTGTAGGGTTTATACCAGATCATGAGGTAATCTAACGGGTTATGGATGCCCGCTCAAGTCACAATCCTTGGCGTCATCGCGAGCGAACGCAGAGAGCGTGGCGATCCAGTCCAGTCTGGATTGCCACGTCGGCTACGCCTCCTCGCAATGACGGCTCTCTTCAATTTCAAGGCGGAGGTGACGATATTTTTTACGCGGCCTCGTTCTTTTTCGGCGCGATGCCCTGCAGGAGTTCAGCCGTGGCGGCGGCGGAATCGACCGCGACCATGCCAACCGTGTGATAACCGGCATCGACATGGAGAATTTCACCCGTAACGCCGGAGCCCAAATCGCTGAGCAGGAACAGGCCAGAGCGGCCAACATCTTCAATCGTGACATTGCGGCGCAGCGGTGAATTCAGTTCGTTCCATTTCAGGATGTAGCGGAAATCGCCGATACCGCTGGCGGCCAGCGTTTTGATGGGGCCGGCGGAGATGGCATTGACGCGGATATTTTCTGGCCCAAGATCAGCGGCGAGATAACGCACGGAGGCTTCGAGCGCCGCCTTGGCGACACCCATGACATTGTAATGCGGCATGACGCGCTCGGCACCGTAATAGGTCAGCGTCAAAAGACTGCCGCCGTTTTTCATCAGCGGCGCAGCGCGCGCGGCAACGGCGGTGAAGGAGTAAACGGAAATATCCATGGTGCGCTGGAAATTCGCGCGCGTGGTGTTCAGATAGAGACCATCGAGTTCATTCTTGTCCGAGAAGGCAATCGCGTGCACGACGAAATCGAGTTCGCCCCATTCTTTTTGAATCGTGGCAAAAGTTGCATCGACGCTGGCTTCATCCGTGACATCGCACGGGACGATGATTTTGGAATTCACGCTTGATGCAAGCGGACGCACGCGCTTCTCCAGCGCTTCGCCCTGATATGTAAATGCGAGCTCGGCGCCGCTTCTGGCGGCCATGGAAGCGATGCCCCAGGCGATCGAGCGGTCATTGGCCACGCCCATGATAAGCCCGCGTTTTCCCTTTAAAAATTGATTGTCTTCACTCATCGGCGCCCGTACTTCTTTTATGATCCAGATACCCCGCATCCTACACATCTGGCGGCATCCGTCCAGCCTTTCCGGGGCTTCCCATGGCAAGCTTTCTTGTTAAAATGGATCAATGAACAACCCCGCCACCAAAGGCAAAACCAGCCTCGAACTCGCCAGCGCCCACCATGTCTGCAACGTCATCCGCAGGCAGGTGCTCGACGAGTTTCCGCCTGTCACTTTTGATTTCATTGTCTGCAAATCCGGCGACGAAGCGGACGCGTTCAAACACAAGCAGCAGGATTTTGAAAGACACCCGGCGGGCGCGGTATTGCTCGCGCATCCGAAGATTATTTTTCCTGGGGCGAGCGGCGAGCCATCCCTGCCGGTTCTGGCAATAGGGCGTGAGAAGAAACTTCTTTCCTTTATGGCGCGGGAAAAAATACTGCTCTCCTGTTTTATTCCGATTGACCGGTTCGATACGGTCGATCATTTGCGCCAGCATGCGCTGGCGCTGGTCTGGCACGGGCTGACCCTGCTTGATTATATGAAGACCGGGCAGAATAATCTTTACCGCAGAGAACATGACATTGCAAAACCGGCATTCGATGAAAAGACGCTGGCATGGCATAACATGCTGGCCGATGCTTTTTCCGCCGTGTTTCTCGAGTTGCAGGATCACAAAGGCACGATTAAGACACTGGGACGCCAGCGCAGTCTTATGCCCCTGACGGCACGGAAAGGATGGCAGCCCGAGCTCTACCCCTACCCGTTGGCGCTTGATACGGTTGAAATTGTCTATGAGGAAATCTCGGGATTTTTAGAAAATACCGGGCGGCCCATGCACCAGGCGCTCGATATGACCCGGGAGATCGGCGAGACATTCGATCTCAACGCAATGAACCAGTGGAGTGTTTTTGCACGCGCCGCGCAGGAAATGGCCTGGAGCGGGACCGACAGAAACGTCATTCTCGGCGCCGCCATTCATACCAGCGAAGATCCTTATGTTCGCGCGACAGCTTACATGATCGCGGAATTTCTCAATATCGAGCCGGTTTTGTCGGCTGATCCGTATCTTTATAATTCTTTCAGCGATGCGGAAATCGGCGAGCGCCATCACCGCAAAGCGTGCGAAGAGGTTTTTCTCTCGGCCCTGTCGCAAGCGACCTTACGCAATGATGCGGCTATATTTTTGCAGGCGGCGATTAAAACCAATGAAAATCTCGCACAAGGAAAGCCGATCGGCTGGTGCGGATTTGCGCTTAGCTGCGCGGCGCAGGGTTTCAGACGTGGTGCCGTGCCGGTTGAAGAGGCGCGGCATGCGTTCGACCAGGCGTGCCGGCAAATCCCGTGGCAGAAAATCCAAGATCTTAATCATCTTATTATCGGCGCGCGTCGCAGCGGGCAGGAGCTGAATCCTGCTGATCTGCAGGCCCTCGCTGCGCATTCCGCGCTGGGTTTCCCGGCAGATGCTTTTAAAGTTTCGTGAAGCAATTATCCCCATAGCGAAACCCCGGCGAAAGCCGGGGTTTCAAAACATTTAATCAGGAGATCCCGTGTTGAAAACGGGATTTCGGGAACGGGATTAGTTCACAACTTGCCAGCTGCCGTCCGGCTGCTGACACGCCTGACCGTAGGCTGTTTCCTGGCGTCCCCCAACAACTACTGTCTGCTGGTATTCGCGGCAGTAACGGCCGGAAGAGCTGTAACCGTCGCGGGTTGGGACGATATAACCGGAATTTCCGCTCTGCGGGTTGTTCCAGGTTACACGCTCGCCCACGGGCGCTGTGTAAGCGCGCTGATTCGCCTGCTGTGCATAGGCCATGTCGGCGCGATCAAGCGAACTGCCGATCTCGCTGCCGAGCAAACCGCCTAACAGAACGCCCGCGCCTGTCGCCCAGAGACGACCTGAGCCGGAACCGACCTGCGAACCGAGAAGACCGCCACCTACCGCACCAGCTCCTGTGCCGATCGTTTGCTTGGTACCCCAGCCTTGCGTGGTGTTACAGGCACTTAAGCCGAATGCCAGCATCATAACGGGAATAAGAATAAATTTTTTCATCACTATTTTCGCCTTTCTATATAAATCTTCAAATCTTGCGATTCGCCTGCGCAGCCTGTAAATAAAATAGACCGCATACCCAATACATACGCCACAGATATAGAATCCCTCCCTTGAAAACAAACAATATTTTTAGTGAATACGGAAATAAACCGCTGGCGCTTTTCGGACGTTGGTTTGAAGAGGCTGTCAAAAGCGAGCCGGCCGACCCGGATGCCATGGCGCTGGGAACAGTGGGCGCGGACGGCAGGCCGCATGTGCGCGTGGTATTGCTGCGTGATTTCAGCGCGGATGGTTTCGTATTCTATACGAATTATGAGGGCGGCAAGGGAGGCGATCTCGCATATAACAAACAGGCCGAAGCGAATTTCTACTGGAAAAGCCTGGGCCGTCAGGTGCGGATCAGCGGGGCCGTTGAAAAAGTGAGCGCGGCGGAATCGGATACATATTTCGCCAGCCGCGCGCGCGGCAAGCAGATCGGCGCGTGGGCGTCGGCGCAGTCGCAGGCTTTTGATAATTACGAAGAGCTGGCACGCAAGACCGCGGAAGCCGAGCGGCGTTTCGAAGGACAGGGCATTCCAAGGCCGCCGCACTGGGGCGGGTACAAGATCACTCCGGAGCGGATGGAATTCTGGATCGCGGAAAAAGACCGCTTGCATACGCGGTTTGTGTATATAAAGGAGAAGGGTGCATGGAAGGCACATTGGCTTTATCCATGAGTGATATATATTGCTTCGTCATTGCGAGGAGGCAGCGCCGACGAAGCAATCCATCAGCGGCAGGCTGGATTGCTTCGCTCTCTCCGTTCGCTCGCAATGACGGAAAGTTAGGGAAGATACTATGACCACAGAAACCATGAATTTCAGCGCCGACGTATCAAGGCTCCTTGATATCGTCGTGCACGCACTTTACACGAACCACGATGTTTTCCTGCGGGAACTGATTTCCAACGCGGCAGATGCCTGCGACCGCTTGCGGTACGAGGCTGTGCAGAAGCCGGAGTTGACAAAAGACGATTCCGATTTCCGCATCCGCATCAAGGCCGATGCAAAAGCGCGCACCCTGACGGTGAGCGATAATGGGATCGGCCTGAATCGCGGCGAGCTGATTGAAAATCTCGGCACGATCGCCAAATCGGGTACGGGGGCTCTGATGAAGCAATTGCAGAATGGCGGTGGCGAGTCGCCGTTGAAGCTGATCGGACAGTTCGGTGTAGGGTTCTATGCGAGTTACATGGTGGCCTCCAAGGTCACGGTGATCAGCCGCAAGGCCGGGGAGATAGAGACATGGGCATGGGAATCGGACGGGCGCAGCGGGTTTGAAATCCGCGAGGCTTCGAAAAGTGAAGCCGCCGCCCTCGAAGGCGCGCGCGGCACGGCGGTCGTCCTGCAGATCAAGGATGAAGGCAGCGAATTCCTGATCGAGGAAAAGTTGAAACAGACCGCGGTGCATTATTCGGATCACGTCAATGTCCCGATTTATATCGGTGCAAATGATGAGGCGGCCAATGCGGCGTCTGCCATCTGGGCAAAGCCGAAAAGCGAAATTACGCAGGAGCAATATACGAATTTCTATCGCGGTCTGACACACGGATTCGATGAACCGCTGATGACATCACACTGGAAGGCGGAAGGGAAAATCCAATATACAGCCCTGCTGTTCGTTCCCACGTTGCGGCCGTGGGACCTCTATGATCCGTCGCGCAAGCACGCGGTGAAATTGTATGTACGGCGCGTGTTTATCACCGATGCACTGGAGACATTGATGTACCCGTGGCTGCGCTTCGTACGCGGGGTGATTGATACGGAGGATTTGCCGCTCAATATCAGCCGCGAGAGCCTGCAGTTCAACCCGGCGCTAGCGAAAATCAGGTCGAGCGTGACGAAACGGATTTTGTCGGATCTCAACAAGCTTTCGAAGGACGATGCGCCCGGTTTTATCACCTTCTGGGGCCAGTTCGGCGCCGCGATCAAGGAAGGGCTGTATGACGCGGCTGAGCACCGCGAGGATATTTTCAAAATCTGCCGTTTCATGTCGACGCATGAAGACGGCGAGAAATTCGTCAGCCTTGATGACTATATCGGGCGTATGAAAGACAGGCAGAACGAGATTTATTATTTGAGCGGGGAAAAGGCGGATAGCTTAAAAAACTCTCCGCAGATCGAGGGCTTCAAATCGCGCGGGTTCGAAGTTCTGTTTTTCACCGATACGATCGATGATTTCTGGCTGCAGCAGGCGGGCGATTATCAGGGAAAAATATTCAAATCTGTGACGCGGGGCGATATCAAGCTCGATGACGATGCGCCCGAAGCCGACGAGAAAACCGGACCCCTGCTCAGGGCGCTCAAGGATCTGCTGAAAGACGATGTGGCCGATGTGCGCGTTTCAAAACGCCTGACCGATTCTCCGGTCTGCCTCGTCGCGGCGGAAGGCGGAATCGATATGCATATGGAACGCGTGCTGAAAATTCATCAGAAATATGCGGGCCATACCAAGCCGGTGCTGGAGATCAATGCCTCGCACGCATTAATCAAAAAGCTGCAAGGGCTTGCCGTGAATAGTCCCGATTTCAAGGATGCGTCTTATTTGTTGCTCGACCAGGCGCGGATTATCCAAGGCGAGCCGCTGGAAGATGCTGCCGGTTTTGCCCGGCGCCTGAGCGCGTTTATCGAGAGGGGTCTGGGTTAGTTGCTACAGGCTGTGCCGGTGAAATGGCACTTGAAAGAGGCGCAGACAGCGTCGCCGTAATCGTCACTGTCGCTGGAGACTATAACGCCGGTCGGTATGGGCGTGCCACAGGTCGCACTGTTTAAATTTGTCAGGTATGTCACTTGAGGATCGACGCCTTCAGGGCCCGGGGCGGGATAGGCGGCGGCGAAATTATTCGTCCAGTCCGTGCGGGTTCCGCCGCAGCCTCCGCGTATATCCGTATTCACAAGTGCGCTGAGCGTGATGAAATTATCCTTTCCGAAATTACTGCACTTGGCCGCGTTCCAGACCGGCTTCATGTTTTTACAGGCGGGGCCGCCGAAGTTCTTGAGATATTGAGTCGCTGTCGATACGATCAAATTGCTGGTGTAGCTGGGACCGTAACTGCCGCTGAAGGCCGGAGACTTTACAGCTTTAGCCGTAAAGCAAATCAGCTGCAGGACGCTGGCAACCCCCTGCCCGTTTACTTGCGGACCCTTGATCAGTTTCTGGGCGGATTCCATTTGCCGTGCGGCGCCCAGCCAGGCGCGGGCTTCCATCGCCTCGTTGAAATCGGGACTGCATGTCGGCGGCTCGCCTTGTGCCCGGACAGGCCCGGCAAGCGATAAAACCATGATTAAAAAGAGAAAAAATGCCCGCACCTTTAGGTAACCCCCGGATATCACGTCCTTTTTCAATTTTAGCATAAAGACAGGCGCTTCGCCAATCAGAGCATGCCCTGATAATGGCGGCTGGTCATTTCCTCGATCTCGCCCTCGCTAAAATCAAAATGGCGCCCGAACTCCTCAATCATAACCTGGCGGATGAGCCCGGCGAGATCTTCGCAGGACTCGCACCACATATCGAGCAAAGGGCGGCGATACAAAACCAGCAGATCATCATCATTCGCGGTTTTCTTTTCAACGCCGGGAGAAATTTCACGGCCGCTTTTATAAAGCGCGAGCAAGTCGTATGGACTTTCAAGATCCAGTTCCTGTTCGGTGGCCTCGTCGGGAAATTCCTCGACGCGTAGTGCGATGCCCTCGCAAAATTCGAGAAGCTCATCGGGGATTCCCTGGAGGATGCCTGTCGCCATGCCTTCGAGATCCGACACGCTGGGCGGCGCGGTAAAGTTCATTATGATCTGTTGCGCGTTCAGGGCTCTTGCTTTCATCATGCGTCTGGCACCAGAAAATAAACTTATTAAAAAATGAGTCGATACCATAAAACTTACGCCCATTTGAGTCCGGGCACAAGAAGGATGTTCGCAAAGCGAAAATCTTTAAAATTACAGGGTGCTGCGCGTTGCGATCTGGCGCCGGTCCATGACGATCTCGACCAGGGTGAGGCGGCGGTTGTCCATGATCTCTTTCCAGGCGGGAGCAAAATCTTCGGTTCGCTCGATCCGCACGGCGTGCGCGCCGTAACTTTGCGCCAGCTTGATGAAATCAGGATTGGTCAGGAAGGTCGCGCTGTGACGGCCGGGATAATCACGTTCCTGATACATGCGGATGGTGCCATACATCCTGTTGTTGCAGACAATGATCACGGGTGTTGCGCCATGATGTGCAGCCGTTGCCAGTTCCTGTGATGTCATCATGAAACCGCCGTCACCGCAGACACCTATAACAAGACGATCTGGGTGCTGCAGCGACGCGGCAACCGCCGATGGTACGCCGTAGCCCATCGCGCCGCTGACGGGGCTGAGTGAACGGCCCGGACGTCCGTAACGGATATAACGCCGCGCCCAGCCGGCGAAATTGCCGGCATCCGTTGTGACGATGGCGTTTTGAGGCAGGGAATCACGGATGATTCCGAACACCTGCGTCATGTCGGCGCCATCCCAGACGGGGCCTTTTGCGGGAACTTCGGTCCATTCCTCGTAATTTTTACGCGCTTCGTCGCGTTCATTGCTCCAGCGCGCTTTATTTTTCAGATTTCCTTTTGCCAGCATGTGCAGGAAGGATGCGGTATCGGTTTCGACAGCGAGAGAGGACGGGTAGGCTTTACCGAATTCCTCGACGGCCGGATAAACGTGGATGAAGGTCTGTGCCTCTTGAAATAATGTGTAGCTCTGCGTCGTGGTTTCGCACAGGCGCGTGCCGATGGCGAGGATAACATCCGCCTCCTGCACATGTTTAATGAGCGCAGGGTTGGTGCCCATCTCAAGATCGCCGATATAATTTTTGTGTGCGTTCGGAAATGTATCCTGGCGGCGGAATGCACAGATGACGGGCAGGTTGTTGTTTTCGGCAAAAACCTGCAGGTCAGCGCAGGCGCGATCGTCCCAGCCGCCATCGCCGGCGATTATCACGGGCTTTTGTGCGTTTTCGAGCAGGTTCAGAATCGTGCCCATATCATGCGGCGAGGTGCGCGGCTTTAGAACTTTGATCGGGCGGAAGAGATTTTCGGGAATGGGTTTCGTCACTTCGGGGAAAAGAATATCCTCGGGCAAGCCGAGCACGACGGGGCCGGGACGGCCGGACATGGCGACATGATAAGCGCGCGCGACATATTCAGGAATGCGCTCGACGCGTTCAATGACGGTCGCCCATTTTGCGAGTGAGCCGAACATCTGCGGCAGATCGAATTCCTGGAAGGCTTCTTTATCGCGATCATTGGTGCTGATGAGGCCGACAAACAATATGAGCGGCGTCGAGGATTGTTTGGCCGTATGAATACCGATGGAAGCGTTGCAGGCGCCGGGCCCGCGTGTGACAAAGGCGATGCCGGGCTGGCCAGTCAGCGCCGCATGTGCATCGGCCATAAAGGTCACGCCCGATTCCTGGCGGCAGGTGATGACGTCGATTTTAGGGTATTCGAGCAGGCCGTCGAGCGCGGGCAGATAGCTTTCGCCGGCGACCGTAAAGACGCGCGTCACGCCGTGGGAAGCCAGGGATTTAACCAGTATATGTCCGCCGTTTGTCATGACCCATGCAACAAAATGGCAGGCTTAATGTCAATACGAGGGTTTGGCGAATCCGGCCAAATCATGTATAATAAGAGAATGGAAATACCGCCCACCATCGCCGCAAAAATGGCCATTGCCAGACAAAATGTCGGGCTGGCCGTGATCAAGCACGCCGCAGAAGGCGAGCGTGCGGTTGCAGACATCCTCGCCCAGGCGCTGAGTGTTACGCCTTCTGGACGCGGTTCGCAGATTAACTTTTCAGTTTAAATAACAGTTTTAATCGTTATTGCGAGCGTCAGCGAAGCAATCCGCTTTTAAAGAAAAGTGTGGATTTCTTCGTCGGAATTTCATTCCTTCTCGCAATGACGGAGAGTTAAGCCACGGCCCGCAGGGCGTGGTGATTGTGCCAGAGATCCTCGAGCACGAAAGCGAGGCGTTTGATGTCGTCTTCCGAATGCGCGGCGGTGGCGGTAAGGCGAAGGCGTTCGGTGCCCCGCGCCACGGTAGGGTAATTAATCGGCTGCACGTAGATATCGCATTCGCGCATCAATATATCGGTGAGCTCGCGGCAGCAATTCGGCTCGCCGACGACAAGCGGCACAATATGAGTCGGGCCGTTCATGAAACGCAGGCCAGACCTGGTGAGCAAATCTTTCAGCAGCGCGACATTGCGGCACATTTTCTCACGCTCGATTTGAGAAACCTTAAGATGCTCGACAGACGCGTGCGCAGCGGCCAGCACGGCGGGCGGCAGACTGGTGGTAAAAATAAAAGCGCCGGAATAAGAACGGATGGCATCGATGACGGCGCGGCGGCCGGTGATGAAGCCGCCCATGACACCGTAGGCTTTGCCGAATGTGCCCTCGATGATATCGATGCGGTGCATGACGCCCCGCTCTTCCGCGACCCCGCCCCCGCGCGGGCCGTACATGCCGACGGCGTGGACTTCATCAAGATAGGTCATGGCGTTGTATTTTTCGGCGAGAGCCGCGATTTCAGCAACCGGCCCGATATCGCCGTCCATGGAATAAACCGATTCAAAGGCAATGATTTTAGGGCGGTTGATATCAATGCTTTTCAGAAGCTCCTCAAGATGCGTGAGGTCGTTATGGCGAAAGATTTTTTTCTCGGCGCCGCTGCCCTTGATCCCTGCTATCATCGAGGCGTGGTTCATTTCATCAGAGAAAATCACGCAGTCCGGCATGAGTTTGCCGAGGGTTGAAAGCGCGCCTTCATTGGCGATGTAGCCGGAAGAGAAAACCAGACCAGCTTCCTTGCCGTGCAGATCAGCAACTGATTTCTCGAGCTCTACATGATATTTTGTCGTGCCGGAAATATTGCGGGTACCGCCGGCGCCGGCGCCGGAATTTTCAAGCGCTGCGCGCGCAGCCGCGATCACTTTGGGGTGCTGGCCCATGCCCAGATAATCATTGCTGCACCAGACGGTGACTTCGCGGACGCTTCCGTCCGGCGTGTGATAGAGCGCCTGCGGGAATTTCCCGGCGATGCGTTCGAGCGTGGCGAAATAGCGGTAACGGCCTTCTTCTTTGATGGCGGCGATGCAATCTTCGAAATGGCGGGTATAATCGATGGTCATGACATGTTCGTTGTTAGGATTTTTCTAACACCGGAGATCGGTGAAAACCAGCATAAACATCAAGGTGAGAGTCATTCTCAGAAACGCAAAAACCCGGCCGCCTTTTCGACACGGGCGAGATCGCGGTCGAGCGCGGCCATGGTTCTGGAAAGATCCGGGGTTTCATCCTCCGCCCATACGCGCAAGGTCTGGAGAAAAACCCCGGTCAGACCGGCGATTTTCAGCGCGCCCGCTGCGCCAGACGGGTTTTCACCGGCCGCTTCCAGCACCGTGTGCATCGAGCGGCATAAATAAGGTGCGTGGATCAGCGCCTGCACGGGATCGTATTTAAAGCTTTGCATGATTGAAACCAGACCGTCCCGGTATGCGTTCATCTGCTCGAAGCGCTGCATCATGAGATCGAACAGGCGATCGCGAACGGATTCGCCCTCCAAGCTGCCGGCCTCTTTCAGCGTTTCGCGGTCGATCATATGGCCGATGGCGGCCAGGATATCGGTCTTGTCACGAATGTGATCAAGGAGTTCATCGGCGCTTAAACCCAGCGCGGCGGCCAGTTCCGCGATTCCAACATGATCCCAGCCGCCTGCGGCGGCCTGCACCAACGCCGCGCGCGCCGCTTCTTCCCGAATATTCACAGGTTTTTGCGGTTTTTGTTTATTATTTACAGCTTTCCCGGCCATAGGATGGACTTGCCTCACATTTTGTATAAGAAATAAGCACGAAACCGGAATTAATCAAGAAAGTAAAATTTCATGTCTGAACCTACGCTGGGCCTTGTGGCCGTCGGAAATGCCCTTGTCGATATCCTGGCCCCTGCGAGCGAGGAGTTCATCGTAGAGCAGAAGGAAACCTACGGCATGGAAAAGGGCGCGATGACCCTGATCGAGAAAGAGCGTGCGACCGAGCTTTACAACCAGATCGGCCCGGCAATTGAAAGCTCCGGCGGATCGGCGGCGAACACGATGGCGGGGTTTGCCTCTTTCGGCGGCACGGGCGGCTTTATCGGAAAAGTCAGCGACGATATATTGGGCAAAATTTTCAAGCACGATTTGCGCTCGATGGGCGTGACATTCAATACACCGCCCCTGCCGAAACACCCGCCGACGGGGCGCTGCATTATTCTCGTCACGCCGGATGCGCAGCGGACGATGAATACGTTTTTAGGCGCCAGCGTCGAGCTGGATGAAAATGATATCGACCGCGACCTGGTCGCATCGGGCGCGATTACTTATTTAGAGGGGTATTTATTCGACAAAGAAAAAGCGATGAAAGCGTTTTACAAGGCGGCGGAATATGCACATGAGGCGGGGCGTAAAGTTGCGCTGACGCTCTCGGATCCGTTCTGCGTTGCGCGCCACCGCGAGGCTTTTATCAGGCTCGTGGATAAACATGTCGATATTCTTTTTGCAAATGAAGAAGAGATCAAATCGCTTTACCAGACACAAACATTCGAGGAAGCCGTCAACGAGATCACCGGTCATTGCGAAATCGCGGCGCTGACACGCAGCGCCAAGGGCGCGGTGATTGTTTCGAAAGGCAAGAAAATTGAAATCCCCCCGCACCCGGTCGAGCGGGTTGTTGATACCACCGGCGCGGGCGACCAGTTCGCGGCCGGGTTCCTCTACGGCATGAGCCTCAAGATGAGCGTGGATAAATGCGGGCTGCTGGGGTCGATGGCAGCCGCCGAGGTGATCAGCCACATGGGTCCAAGGCCGGGCAAGAAATTGTCGAAATTCCTGGCGGCGGCGTAATTCCTAACGTCATTGCGAGGAGCGCAAGCGACGAAGCAATCCAGCCTACCGAGGGATGGATTTCCACGCTCATTCCATTCGCTCGCAATGACGCTGGTAAGTTCGGTTACGCTTTGCTATCAATATTACCATGCGGTTCCTGACATTTTTCTGTTCAATTTTTTTAATCAGTGGTTTCGCGATTGCCGCCCAACAACCCTCCTTCGGCCTGGCCATGCATGGGACGCCGAAATACGGACCTGCGGACACGCATCTCGATTACGCCAACCCGCATGCGCCGAAGGGCGGGACATTGGTAATGCCCGGCATCGGTACGTTCGACACGGTCAATCCCTACTCTATTAAAGGCAAGGCGGCGGAAGGTTTGAATCTTGTTTATGACCGGCTAATGGGCCGGGTGTGGGATGAGCCGTTCACTTTATATCCGCTGATCGCCGAGCGTGCCGACGTTGCGCCCGACCGTTCGTCGGTGACGTTTTTTATTAATCCAAAAGCGCGATTTCAGAACGGCGCGCCGATTACGGCGGACGATATTATTTTTTCGTTCCAGACGCTGAAAGATCAGGGGCGGCCGAATATGCGGCGCATTTACCGGCTGGTGAATAAAGTCGAGAAACGCGGCGCGAACGAGGTTTATTTTGCGTTCGGCCCCGGTTATGACCGCGAAACCGTCATGATTCTGGCCCTGATGCCGGTGCTGTCGAAGGCGTACTGGGCTGGAAAAGTGTTCGACAAGACGACGCTGGCCATCCCGGTGCTGAACGGGCCGTATAAAATTAAATCCATTGATCCCGGTCGGCGGATTGTGTATGAGCGCAACCCGGATTACTGGGGCAAGGACCTGCTGGAGAATGTGGGGCATTACAATTTCGATAGGATTATTTACGATTATTACCGCGACGATACGGTGGCGCTGGAATCTTTCAAATCCGCCAACCTGACGTTGCGCCGCGAATGGGATGCCGGCAAGTGGATGAAGAATTACGATTTCCCGGCGGTGAAAGACGGGCGCGTGACGCGCGATGCGCTGGCGCACGGGCGCCCCGAAAAGGTGAAGTCGTTCATTTTCAACACGCGCCGCGCACCGTTTGATGATATTCGCGTGCGCCAGGCTATGACGCTGCTGTTCGATTTCGAATGGGCGAACCAGAATTTGTTCAGCAATCAATATAAGCGTATATCCAGCTATTTCCCCAATTCAGAACTGGCGGCGACGGGTAAGCCAACCCTTTCCGAATTAAAGATACTTGCGCCATGGAACAACAAATTATCGCCTGCGGTTTTCGGGCCAGCCTGGCAGCCGCCGACCTATAGAACACCGGAAGAGCGCCGCGCCAATTTGCGCAGGGCGGATGAATTGCTCGAGGCTGCAGGATGGGTTGTACAGAACGGTCAGCGCGTGAAAGACGGCAAGACGTTCAAGTTCGAAATGATCTTAAGCGCCCCGGAAGATGAAAAAATTGCGCTGCATTTCATGCGCTCGCTCGAGCGCCTGGGGATCAAGCCCATCATCCGCGTCATGGACAGCGCCGCCTATCTCGGGCGGCTTAATGCCTATGATTACGACATGACTTTGTATTACTGGCTCTCGACGCTCTCGCCGGGGACGGAGCAGATTTTGTACTGGGGCTGCAAAGCCGCGCAAGAGCCCGCGCGCTGGAATTATGCCGGCATCTGCGCCCCGGCGATTGAGGCGCTGTCCGGCGCCATCGCGCAGGCCACCAGCCGTGAGGACCTGGTTTCGACCGTCCATGCGCTCGACCGCGTGCTGACACATGGTGCCTATATGGTGCCGCTTTATTACAGCGGCAAGGATTACGTCGCCTACTGGAAGCCCGTGCAGCGCCCTGAAAAGACGCCGCTTTACGGCCCCGTGCTTGAAACATGGTGGATGGGTGAAAATTAACGAAACCCCGGCAAAAGCCGGGGTCTCATGCCTTCATTAACAAGACCCCGTTTTAAAAACGGGGTTTCGGGAAGATTAATTTGTGATATTCTTATAACTTACAGAATCAAATGGATGCATTCATCATGATCAGATTTTCAGTCCTTCTTCTCGGCACAACCCTGGCCTTTACCGCCTGCGGCACTTTTCAGGATAAGGAAATCGAGAACGGCCAGTACTGGCAGCGCATCAGCGCATCGGATGCCGCCTATCAAACGGGACCGAAGGCGCAGCAGATGCTCAATCGCGATATCGGGCGCTGCGTGACGGAACTGCGCGAACTGGAGCGTTCAGGCCAGATCAAGGATGCCATCCCTACCGACCGCTCGGGACGGGTTTTAAACCCGGACGAAATGGAGATGGCGGATCACGACACGCCTACCCACGAAGGCGCGCTGCTCATGGAGCAAGGCGATTACCATGATTTCGAAGGCTGCATGCTGAATAAAGGCTGGGAGCGGACGAAGCATGTGCCGTATGATGTTTATAAAACGTCGCAGGATAATTACTACAACGCCCGCCACGATTATGAGCCTGCCAATGATGTCTCCGGCAGCAATAACGTGACGACGCGCGTGACCGGCCGGACCCATGGCGTTCAGGGCGCGTTGTTTAACGAGTAAATACCGTCCTTGCGAGGAGGCACGCGAAGCAAACCACTTTTTTAAGTGTGGATTGCTTCGCTACGCTCGCAAGGACGTGAGTTTACTTTTTACCGTCTCAACCGTAAGGCTTTCCATCAAACAGGACGCGGTTGCAGGCGTGTAGCCGGGATAATCCGTTAGCTCGGCAAATGTTTCCGGCGTTGCGGCGAAGTTCGCGTGCGGCCCCCACGGCCGATATATATGCGGCCGGCTGGGACCGAACAGGCCGAGGGTTTTGACCTGGTTCGCCGCCGCGCAATGCATCAAGCCGGAATCATTCCCCACATAAAAATCGCAGCGCGCGAGTGCCGCGGCGGCGGTGCCGGGGTCGCATCTGGCAATCATGTCGATACGCTTGTCCGCGGGAATGGCGTTCAGCACTTTATAGGCCACCTCCTCCTCGCCCGGCGCGGCGAAGACGGCCACCCGTGGATAGTTCATATATTCGATGATTTCAATGAAGCGTTCGCTCGGCCAGGTCTTGGCGCGCCAGTTGGCGGCGGGACCGATGGCAAGGACTGGCGGGCCATCCGGGTTTAATTTTTCCGCCTGCTGTTTTTGCGCTTCAGTAAACCATAATTTCGGGGTGAGAATTTCGTTAAGTTTCATTACAGCGGCGTTCTGTTCGACTTTATGTTTTGAGGTGTCGATATGGCGGCCGAAGATAAAACGCTCTTTGGCCGGCACAAGGCGGGAGACGACGGAATTGCGCAGATCTACGACGATGTCCCATTTCGTGCCCTTGACCTGTTTCCAGAGTTCAAGCCAGTGGCGGTGATGTTTTTGTTTTTTAAGAGGGATAATGCGGGCCAGTTTCGGATAGCCTTCGAATAAAGACGTGCAAAGCGGGCCACAGACAATTGTGACCTTGGCATTTGGATGTTTCCGGTCTATATAATCAAGGAGACCGGTCGAGAGCACGGCATCGCCGATGCGGCTGGCGGTAATAAAGAGGATGTTCATCTGGTTGGTAGTTTAGTACCAGGATCCACCAGGTTCAAAACGGATTTTGCCGGCTTCAATAATTTTTAAATAAAGAGAATTCGCACAAAATCTCATCGCCACATCAGTACGCAGCGTTTGAATATCTTCACCGTTATAACCCAGCGTGCCCGCTATCACATCAAATACAGCCGCGCCCGCTTCATCTTTGGAGATGCCTTTTTCCGAAATCTGATCAACAAAAAGGCCTTCTTCACCGACAACAGGAATTGTTATGAAACTCGGCAAGGGTACAAATTTCGATGCCCTGCCGAATGAAAGACAGGCATGGAAAACGCTATCCTTTTCAAAATCATTTTTAAATTCTTTCAGTGCCCCCCTCAAAGGTGCGACGCATTTCGGCCGCCTTTTCCTTAACGCTCATATTAATCTGCATTTTGGTTCTCCCAAGCTTTAAGCTATGTGTAGTAAAACTTTAAAGAACATTTAACAATATGTCAAAAGATTATTTTATATCCCTGAAGAACCGGGGTCTGATGCTGATATCCGGGCCGGACCGGCGGAGTTTCCTGCAGGGGCTGGTCAGCAACGATGTGAATCTGCTGGATACGCAAAAATGCGTCTATGCGTGTTTGCTGAGCCCGCAGGGGAAATTTTTGCATGATTTTTTTATTTATGAAGAGGGCGAGACGCTGCGGCTCGACTGCGAAAGCGGGGCGCGGGCGGAGGATTTGTTTAAAAAACTTTCGCTTTATAAGTTACGGGCGAAGGTGGAATTGAGCGTAGAATCTGAAATAAAAATGTATGCAATTTTTCCTTCTATATTGTCATCCCGAGCGAAGTCGAGGGATCTGATCCGTTTGGATAGGCCGCAGATCCCTCCACGCGCTACGCTTAGTCGGGATGACATTTTTGAGGACCCCAGGCATAAAGAGATGGGCACGCGCAGTTTTAAAAAGCCGGAAGAGATAGAGGAAAAACCGTTTGAATTCTGGGACCGCAGGCGCATTGAACTCGCCATTCCAGACGGCAGCCGTGACATGATCGTGGGAAACTCCACTCTGCTTGAATGCAATATTGACCGGCTGAACGGCATATCGTGGGACAAGGGCTGTTACATGGGGCAGGAACTCACCGCGCGCATGCATTACCGGGGGCTGGTGAAAAAGCGGCTTCAGAAGGTTAATCTGCCCTATGATGGCGATGTACGCTCGACTTGCGGGGATATAGGGCTGGCGCTGGTGAAAATTTAAATTATCTTTCAGGAACACTCGGCTCCATCACGATTTTGGACATTGTATCTTGAAATTCCGGATGTCGCTCAAGACATTCGTGAATAGTTTTCAGATCCCGAATATTATGAGCTTTATGTATGTTATTTATAAGTTTGTTAATCGAACTAGCAGGTATTAAAGCTAAAAGTTCGGAATAGCGCAATTCTTTAAGAACATTCACAAATCCCTCAAAATTTTCCTTCTCGGCAAGCAGCATAAAACTATGCTCGAGAAGCTCCGGATGATTTCTAAAAGCTCCTATAAAATCCGCTAAATCACCATCGTAATTTTTCCTTGCAATTTCTGCCAACGCATTACTTACGGGATCCGGCAAGTAGGGAAAAATTTTAGGGTGTTGAGCAAGTATGTCGAAGTCTATTTGAACCCTTCCAATCCGACCTTTATATGCCGCTTCATCCAATGTTGCTATCAGCCTATATGCTATACGTTCCGTGATGTTGGATAAAAGTTCTGTCGTAGGATAGGGCCGGGAAAATGGAATATATTCGAATCCATAAGAAAGATCAGAAAAATCCGTATCATATCCAAGCAAATTTGGAAATTCGTGCTTTAGAATTTTTTTAGACAGAATTTTATTTTCTTTGTTTTCTTCACGTTTCCTATAGTCCGATTTATAGCATAAGTCTGGACTCTCTTCGAAAAAAATATCATATATTTGTGAAAAAAATGTTTCGTCAATCTCAATTTCACTAATGTGTTTTAAATATTCAGGCTCATCAGACTGCGATTCATATCTCTCTAACAAAAAAACCAGCAACCGCTTCCGCAATGTATTTCTCTAAAATCTCTATGGATTCTTTTTCATACCCATATTTTTTTGAAGCCTGAAAATGGTCAATTATTTTCTTGATGCCGAGATTTTCCCGTTGAGCCAAAAATTCCTGGCTCAATGCTTCATGCAAGGTAATTTCTTCGATTCCAGCCATTAATAATCTCTAGAAATACTTAGAAGAGTATCAAAGTTTTAAAATTATGTCAAATATTAGGCGGTTTTATTACCCGTCAGGAACACCCAGACCAGGCCCAGCACCGCGATCACGATGAAAGCGAGCGCGAGAATGACATCGATGCGGCTGAAGCAGCGGTACATGTCGAACGTTTTCAGCACTTCTTTTTGAGCCGGTGTGGGTTTCTCGTCATTCATCATGCGGCACCTGTTTTATTTTTTGTTGCGGGAAAAGGGAGCGTTTTTGACTGCCCCTCCCTAATAGCAGCCTGGGCAGCGGCGAGCCGGGCGATCGGCACGCGGAAGGGAGAGCAGGAGACGTAATCGAGGCCGGCTTTTTCACAGAAGGCAATGGAGGCCGGGTCGCCGCCATGCTCGCCGCAGATGCCGAGTTTCAGTTTCGGATTGGTTTTCCTGCCGCGCTCGCACGCCATCTGGATGAGCGCGCCGACGCCTTTTACATCGATGGTGACGAAGGGGTCGCGTTCGAAAATATCCTGACTGACGTAAGAAGGAAGGAAGTGCGAAGCGTCGTCGCGGCTTAGCCCAAGCGTGGTTTGCGTGAGATCATTGGTGCCGAAGCTGAAGAAATCGGCGCATTCGGCGATTTCATCGGCGGTGAGCGCAGCTCTGGGCAGTTCGATCATAGTACCAATACTGTAATCGATTTCGGTCTTCTTTTCCGCGAAGACTTCTTCCGCGGCTTTTTCGACGACGGCGCGCATGAGAGAGAGTTCTTTTTTGGTTGCGACCAGCGGGATCATAATTTCGACTTGCGCAACTTGACCCGTTTTTTTGCCCGCTTCGAGCGCGCCTTCGAAAATCGCGCGCGCTTGCATTTCATAGATTTCCGGATAAGTGACGCCGAGACGGCAGCCGCGGTGACCCAGCATCGGGTTCATTTCTTTCAGTTCCGAGAGGCGGCGGCGGACGAGATCGGTTTCGATTTTCGCTACCCGCGCGAAGTGCTCGATATCGGCCTGCTCGTGCGGGAGAAATTCGTGCAGCGGCGGGTCGAGCAGGCGCACCGTCACGGGCAGGCCTTTCATGATATCGAACAAGTGTGCGAAGTCGGAGCGTTGTTCGGGCAGGAGCTTGCCGAGCGCCTTGCGGCGGACCTCCTCGCTGGTGGCGAAAATCATTTCGCGCACGGATTGAATGCGGGAAGCTTCGAAGAACATATGCTCGGTGCGGCAAAGGCCGATGCCTTCCGTGCCGAATTGCAGTGCGGTTTTGGCATCGAGCGGCGTTTCGGCGTTGGCGCGCACCTTCATGCGGCGGCGGGAATCGGCCCATTTCATGACGATGTCGAATTCGCCGGAGAGTTCGGGCTGGACGGTGGCGACCTCGCCCTTCATGACTTCGCCGGTGGAGCCGTCGATGGTGATGATATCGCCTTCGCGGATGATCGACCCCCGGACATGGATGGTTTTTTTGGCAGCGTCGATGTGGAGCTCGCCCGCGCCGGCGACGCAGGCCTTGCCCATGCCGCGCGCGACAACGGCGGCGTGTGAGGTCATGCCGCCACGCGAGGTGAGAATACCGGCGGAGGCGTGCATGCCGTGAATATCTTCGGGACTTGTTTCCTGGCGGCAGAGAATAACGCGGGCGCCGGCATGACTGCGCACTTCGGCTTCTTCGGAGGTGAAAATGACAATGCCGCTGGCAGCACCGGGTGATGCCGGGAGGCCCTTGGTGATGACATCTTTGATGGCCTTCGGATCAAGCGTCGGGTGCAGGAGCTGGTCAAGGCTTTGCGGGTCAAGGCGAAGCAAGGCTTCTTCCTGGGTGATGAGTTTTTCAGAGACCATGTCGACGGCGATTTTCAGCGCGGCTTTGGCGCTGCGCTTGCCGTTGCGGGTCTGCAGGATGTAGAGCTGGCCCTTCTGCACGGTGAATTCGATATCCTGGATGTCGCGGAAATGTTTTTCGAGTTTCAGGCGGAGCACATCGAGCTGCTTGAAGACGCCGGGCATGGTTTCCTGCATCGAAGGCAGGTCGCTGCGCTCGCGCTCGCGGCCATATTGGGTGAGGGATTGCGGCGTGCGGATGCCGGCGACGACGTCTTCGCCCTGCGCGTTAATCAGGTATTCGCCGTAGAAATAATTCTCGCCGGTGGAGGGATCGCGGGTGAAGGCAACGCCGGTGGAGCAATCCTCGCCCATATTGCCGAAGACCATGGATTGGATATTGACAGCCGTGCCCCAGCTTTCAGGAATTTCATTCAGGCGCCGGTAGGTGACCGCGCGCGGGGTCATCCATGAATTGAAGACGGCACCGATGGCGCCCCAAAGCTGTTCGTGCACATCCTCGGGGAACGGCCTGCCCATTTCGCGCTGGGTGAGTTCCTTGAACTCACCGACGATTTCCTGCCAGCCTTCGCCGGTGATTCCGGTATCCTGCTTGACCTTGTTGAAGCGCTTGTAATTGTCGATGATGTCCTCGAATTCGTGGTGGTGGACATCCATCACGACATCGGCATACATCTGGATGAAGCGGCGGTAGGAATCCCACGCGAAACGCGTATCGCCGGATTGCTCGGCCAGGCCGCGCACCGTCTGTTCGTTGAGGCCGAGATTGAGAACCGTGTCCATCATGCCGGGCATCGAGGCGCGCGCGCCGGAGCGCACGGAGACGAGCAGCGGATTTTTCGCATCACCGAATTTCATGCCGGTGTTTTTTTCGATCGCGGCGAGCGCCTTCGTGACCTGTTTTTTAAGCTCTTTCGGGTATTGTCTGTCGTTGGCGTAATAGTGTGTGCAAACTTCGGTAGTAATGGTGAAGCCGGGAGGAACGGGGAGACCGAGCGAGGCCATTTCAGCAAGGTTGGCGCCCTTGCCGCCGAGCAGCGTGCGCATGGAGGTGTCGCCTTCCGTCTTGTCGCCGCCGAACCTGTAAACCCATTGGGTCATGAAGTGCCCTTTACCTCAAGTTTGCCTGTGTTTGGAATAGCATATAAGCGGGTGATATTTCAAAAAGATTCAAAGGAATATGGGTTTTTAGCGGGGATTTTTAAGGTTTTTGACCATCATCAAACACAAATTGTCATCGACGGGGCGGAATTCGCCCTCAGCTACAGCTTTGCGATCATAATTAACCCCGTTCCCGTCGGGAACATATCCCTCTTTTGTATAGAGAATTTGTGCAGGCCCATAAGCCGCAGATAAGCCGAATCCTATCCCCATCCATTCGCAACCCTTTTCCCGTGCCAAGTCTTCGCAGTAGCGAATCATGTGCTGCGCAATGCCCTGCCGGCGCAGGTTTTGCAGGACATTGATATCCTGGATTTCGGGAATGCCCCGTTTGCGGAAAAAGCTGTATTTGGGCTGCCAGTTGAGAATGCAGTAAGCGACATCGCGGCCATCGGCCTGCGCGATCAGCACAAGGCGTGTGTCTTCGCACTGGCGCTCATATTGCATCTCGAAATAATCGGCGTCCTTGACCAGCTTCATTTCGCCCGCCAGCGCCCGGAGTTTGTTTATATCCTCCTGGGAGGCGTTCCGGACGGTTATGTTTTGTATTTGCATAGAAAACCCGAACCCTTTAAAAATAGGCCATGCGCGCCCTCATCCTTATAGCCTTTTTCATGCTGCATTTCACCCCGGCTTTTGCGGAAGACGGACGCGCGCCGGCGATACGCACGATCTACAACACTAAGAGCCAGAGTGCGCCGGACAAGCCGGAGGGTTTGCGGACCATGAATTATGTGCGGAATAAGCCGGAGGCAGCAGAAAAAGACCCGGATGCCAAAAGCGATTCGGATATTGCGTGGGAAAAATACAAGGCGCTCGCGGCGGGCACGCCCGAAGAAGAAAAGATAGAGGAAGAAACGGAGAAATCGGAAACGCCCGCCTCTGCCCCGCCGGAAACCGGGTTTGCATCGATCCTGTCGGATTACAAAAAGAACAAGGCGCAGCGCGCGCAGTTGCGGACATTGTCGGTCAGCAAAGTAGAAGATCTGCCCGCGAAAGATAAAAAACATGAGTGATGACCCGCAAAAAATTCTCTCGGAAATTCTTGCGGCGGATATGAAGCACGTTAATGCGCTAATCCTGAACCGGCTGGAATCGCCAATCACCCTTATTCCGCAGGTTGCGAGCCATCTGATTGAAGCAGGCGGCAAGCGTATCAGGCCGCTCCTGACGCTGGCGAGCGCGGCGATTTACGGCGGTGACATGAAGCGCGCAGGCGGTTTGGCTGCATGCGTGGAATTTATTCACAGCGCCACACTCCTGCATGATGATGTCGTCGATGAAAGCGCGCAGCGGCGCGGGCAATCGACAGCGAACGAGATGTTCGGCAACAAGGCCAGCATCCTGGTCGGGGATTTCCTGTTTGCGCGTGCGTTTCAGGGGATGGTCGAGGACGGTTCGCTGGAAGTTTTGCGGATTCTGTCCGATGCGTCGGCGGTGATAAGCCAGGGCGAGGTCATGCAACTCGGGACAGCGAACAATGTCGCGACGACGCTGGATGATTACATCAAAGTGATCAGTGCCAAGACGGCGGCGCTGTTCGCGGCGGCCTGCGAGGTCGGGCCGGTGATTGCAGGGGCGGACAAGGCAGCGGCGCACGCGATGGCGGAATACGGGTTTAATCTCGGCATCGCCTTCCAGATCGCCGATGACGCGCTGGATTACACGGCGGATGAAGGCACACTCGGGAAAACGGTCGGCGATGATTTCCGCGAAGGGAAAATGACGGCTCCGTTGATTTTCGCAATTGAAAAATCCGAGAATGCGGAAAAAAATTTCTGGACCCGCACCATTGCAGAGAAAAAACAAACAGATGCGGATTTCGGTGAGGCACAGCGCCTGATTCAAAAGCACAACGGAATCGCGCGCGGCCTGGATTTGGCGGCGCAATACGGTGGACGCGCGCGTGAGGCACTGGCGGAAGCGCCGGATCATGAATTACGCGCCATTCTTGACAATCTGGTCGCCTACTCTATCTCAAGACAGGTATAATGAGAGAAACAACCCCTGACTGCTGCACGACAGACGACGAGGGACTCGAACACGGGCGCCGGTTCGATTTCGTATTGTTCGGCAGCCTCGGGGTTATTGTGGCGGTGCTGGCACTTTATTTTGCAGGCCTGAATATTCCCTCCATTGATCATTTCGCGCACACGGTTCTCGAGTTTCTCGGCACCATGTGGTGGGGAATTGTGCTCGGCATTATCGGGGTCGGGTTCATGAACAAGGTACCGCGCGAATATTTCCAGGTGCTGCTGGGCCCCGGCGATAATTTTTCCGGCCTGCTGCGTGCGTGCTTTGCCGGGTTGTTACTTGATTTGTGCTCGCACGGAATCCTGATGATCGGGGCAAAACTCTATGAGCGCGGCGCTTCTCTCGCACAGGTGATGACGTTCCTGATTGCCAGCCCGTGGAACAGCTTTTCGCTGACACTGATCCTAATCGCGCTGATCGGGCTGAAATGGACTCTGGTTTTTATTGCCGGTTCTGTTGTCATCGCGCTGCTGACAGGGAGTATTTATATTCTTCTCGCCCGCGCCGGGATTTTGCCAGAGAATCCGCACAAACTCCAGAGGATCGAGGGGTTTTCTATCCGCGCCGACATGAAAGAACGCCTGAAAGGTTTTCGCTTTACGCCGAAATTCTTCATGGAGATCCTGCGTGGCGGGATGCACGAGGCGCAGATGCTGCTGCGCTGGTTGTTGCTGGGGATTGTAATTGCTGCGGCAGTGCGGACTTTCGTGCCGCCGGAAGCTTTCGCGGCGTGGTTCGGGCCGACCCTGTTTGGTCTGTGCATGACGCTGATCATGACAACCATCATCGAGGTGTGTTCGGAAGGCTCGACACCGATTGCCGCGGAAATTCTTAAAAGCGCGCAGGCGCCGGGAAATGCCTTTGCCTTCCTGATGGCGGGTGTATCGACAGATTACACGGAGATGATGGTCCTGCGAGATGCGACGAAATCATGGAAGATCGCGCTATCCCTGCCCGCCATCACGGTGCCGCAGGTTTTACTACTGGGATTTCTCATCAATCATTTTCAGTGAATGAACGGGATCAGCGCGCCATGAACGAGGAATGTCAGGCCTAAAGCGGTGAGCGGGTGCGCGGCGGCGGCGGACAGTCCTTCCTTGGCGAGCAGAAGATAAATCATCAGGAAAACCGGCAGTGTCGCCGCGAAGTAAAGCCGCAGACCCCAGAATCCGGCTTCCGGGAACATGATGTAGCTCACGAATAAAAACAGCATCAGCACGCCGCAGGTAATTTTGTACCAGTCATCGGCTGTGTGCGCCTTGTAATGCAAGCAGCGGATGAAAATCCAGATCAGGGCGGGGATGGAGACCCAGAGCGCGATGACAAGCGCCATGATATACGCCGCGCGGTCCTCAAAAAAATAATGGAAGAAGTCCCCGCGCGCGGCGGCGAAGCCGAGGACGGAGACGATGTAGGCGAGGCTGACGGCGGGCAGATAACGGCGCGTCAGGATTTCAAGAAATTCACCGGGCAGAAGTTGGGGGGTGGGTTTAAGCGGCGGCTGCATGTTATTTCCTGCACGGATAATAAGTGAAAAGCGCCATGGTGACCGCCGGGGAGGCCACGAACGCGCCGTAATCTTTTTTATGCCGGAAAATGAAGGCCACGATCTGGTCCTGCAACGTATACATGCTGACATTATCGGGGACGCAGAAATCAATGCCGGGTGAAGTATTCAGAGAGCGCATGAGATTGTGATAGTCGAGTACGCCGGCAATATAAGCCTGGCAGGCGATGTGACCACCCGCAACCAGTTCCTTGCCTTCCTTGTCGCTGGCGCACATCTGCAGAAGGTAATCGCCGGAGAATTGCGCCGCGCGCGCGTGATTCGTAAAACCGAACAAGACCGCGGCCATGAGCAGGGCGAGCCGGATCATTTTACGCGGCTTTTCAATTGTCCGAGAATGGCGAAAGGGGATTCGCTTTGCGTTTTTGCCTCGGCCGACATGATGCGCGGCTCGGGCTTGCGTTCCTCGCGCTTTTTGTGGACAGGTTTGCGCGTTTTATTTTTCCCTTCCTCTTTGCCTTTCCCGCGAAAGCGGGAATCTTTATCTGGCGTGTCAGTTCTCCGCTTGCGCGGGGAAAGCAGCTGAGGAGTGGTAAAAGCCTTGCCTTTTTTCAGGCGGAAGAATGAGAGTTCCGGTTTGGCAGCCGGTTTTGGTGTTTCGGTTTCGGCAGGTGTTTCTTCGGCGGCGGCGGCGGCGGGCGCTGCGTTTTGTTCGGCCGGTTTTGCATCCTGGATTTTGCGGTGGCCCATGGCTTCCAGGATTTCATAGAGCTCCCCGATGCCGCAGCCGAGCCATTCGGCCATCGCGTGCTGCGCCTGGAACTTGCCGTCCTTCGCGCCTTCGTAAATGGCATTGATAACACGGTCAAGCATGTCGATGCGGATGGCGCGCGGGCCGTATACCGGGTAGCCCACCGCCTGGTAGAAATCGCGGTCGATTTTAGCGGCGTCGATTTTGAAAGAGACAATGCCATCACGCGGTGTTTCAGCGGGCAAAGTGTTGCCACGAAACAGCGTCCATAAAATAGCGCGCAGGCGCACGGCAGCGGGCTTGTTCAGAACCGGCAGGAACACCAGCACGGGGCCGAGACGGATATTGCGCGCGCGCAAATCCTGGCGCATGGCGGGATCAAGAACAGAGATCAGGTCTTCGAGTTTTTCGCGCGGAACGATGCCCATGGATTCATAGAGCTGGAAGCCGATGCCGCGCACAGGTGCGGCAGCGGCCTCGAGATTCTCGAGATTGACCAGCGGCTCAAGCACGGTTTTGATGTGATCGTTCAGCCAGGCTTCGAGATGATTTTTGACGGCGGTTTTGTCGAGCGATGCCAGCGCGGCGCTTTCGTCGATCATGATGGCCGGGTGCAGGGCGCCCGGGCCCTTTGTAATATGCGCGACCGCATCACCCGGCAGGGGATTGGATTCCTGCGGCTGGTAATGGATACGCCCGTCATCAAGCAGTTTGAATTGTGTGGCTTTCGCCGAAAGCATGAGTAAAGATCCGCTATTTCCTATTATGTGTTTGATATAAACTGAAATGGCTGTTTTTGTCCAACGAAATGATTTGACTTAACAGATCCGGAAAATAGGCTTTGCCTTATAAGGACCGAGCGATTAAAAAATCATAATGCTTCAGCGTTTTCTCATCATCTTGATTCTCGTGCTCATTGCCCAGCCTGCCTGGGCTGCCCGCATTGATGCCAAGGGCGCCGAAAAGCTGGGCGCGATTTTTGAGAAATTCATGGCGGCGCGCAAAACCGCCCTCGAGGCCGACGGCACGACGAAAGTCTCCTATGACGGCGTGGCCGTGGTCGAACCCGCGCGCAGCTATTACGCCGTGACATTGCCGCACACCAAAATCACCTACGCGGACGGCAGCCGTCTTGATATCGGCATGATCTCGATCAACGCGACGCCGCACAATGAGGACGGGCAGTGGAAGATGACCGCTGCGATCCCGATGCCGATCACCATGAACGGTGTGCACGGATCACTGCAGACGAAAACCAGCATCGGCGAACAGCGTGCGGCCGGGATCTGGGATGAGGGTCTTGAAAGTTTTTCCAAGCTGGATGCGGTTTATAAAAATATCATTGTTGAAAATTACAGTTATCCCTACTCCATCACCATTCCGTCCCTGCAGATTGTCTACGACATGACGAAGGATGAGCAGGGATTATGGTCGGGGCCCGGTCATATGGCGCTGGACCGTCTGAGCGTTGTTATACCTTCGCAAAAACTGCAGGGGCATGTGGCCAATATCCGCTCCGATTTCACGCTGGATCATTACAATCCGCAGGCGATTAAAACCTACCAGGAAAAAATGGGCGTTCTGACGAAAAAGCTTGGCGCTCAGGCGGCGGCGAATGCGCAGACACTGCCGATCCAGATGAAGGATCTCTATGGACCGATGCTGGATTTCTTCATGACATCTGGAAACGGATTGCAGGTGGATTACGAGATATCGGACGTTAATTTTTCGTGGCAGGGGCGGGACGGAAAAACACCGGGCTTGTTCAAACTGGATTCCGGCGCCCTCGGCACGACCATGACCGGGTTCAATACGGATCTTGCGTCGATGAATATGCGGCTTAAATTCGAGGGTCTGGAGGAGAAGACAATCCAGACCGCGAAATACAAAAAGCTTTCTCCCGCGCGGGCCAACATGGATATCGCCATGCAGAATATTCCGATCCGCCAGATTGCTGGGCTGGCCACGAACACGATGGCGGCGATGAGCGATCCCGATATGGCGCCACTGGCAGGACTTTCGCTGATGATGAAGGTGCCGGCGATGCTGTCGCAGGCGGGCGCTCTGCTGACCGTCAAGGATAACAGCTTCGGCAACGGAGATTATAATGTCGCGCTGAATGGAACGGCCAAGGCCGACATGGCGGCGCTCAACAGTGCCGTCATTAACGCGCAGGCGGTTTTTACGGGGCTGGATAAAATGATCGAAGCTGCGAAGTCACAGGCGGCGGCGAAGGACGCGGAAACGGCGGAACAGGGCAAGGAGTTGCTCAAACAGCTCCAGGTGATCAAGGCGCAGGCGCGTGTTGAAGCCGTGGAAGGTGCGCCGACAAAACACGTGATTGATTTCGTGATGAATGAAAAAGGCCAGATGCTGGTGAATGGCAAGGCGCTGGAGAGCGTTGTGTTCGGGAAAAAACCCTAGGCGGCCTTCATTATATAGGGAATCAGCGCGTTCAGGCGCAACCAGCCTTCGGCACCGGGTTTTAGACGATTGTCCTCGAATGATACCCAGCCTTCTGCGACGGATTTTTCAATTTTTGCACGGTCGAGCACGTCTTCGATTTTATAGCCGGACTGCATTTGAATGCTTTCAAGCCACACACCTTCACGCACGCGCAATCCCATCATCAGTGCTTCGACGAAACGCTCACGCGGCGGTATGTGCGTGTAGGGGTGCGCGCCGCTACCGCCCTCTTCCACTTTTTGCAGCCAAATATCCGGTTGGCTGTGTTCGCGGGTGGCGAATTTTTCGCCGTTCAAAGTCAGGCGCCCATGCGCACCGGGGCCGATGCCGATATAATCACCGTAACTCCAGTAGATAAGGTTGTGCCGCGATTCATGGCCGGGGCGCGCGTGATTGGACACCTCGTAAGCCGGCAGGCCTAAGCCGCCGAGAATGTCCCGCGTGAGGAGGTAAAACTCCGCCGCGCGGTCCTGGTCCGGGATCTGGAAACGCCCCTGCGCAGCTTCAAAATAGAAAGGCGTGCCGCGCTCGATGGTGAGCTGGTAGCAGGAGAGATGGGAGCCGATTCGATTCGATGCGCCGCGTAACTCCCGCTCCCAATCCTGCAGTTTTTGACCGGGGCGCGCATAGATGAGGTCGAAACTGGAACGCTCGAATAATTTTTGCGTGATATCAATGGCCTTTAATGCTTCCTTCACATTGTGCTTACGGCCAAGAAAGGCCAGATCTTCGTCATTCAGGGCCTGCACGCCGAGCGAGACACGGTTGATGCCGGCGGCGCGGAAGGCGGCGAATTTTTCTATCTCGACGGAGGTCGGGTTGGCCTCCAGGGTGACCTCGAGGTCGACGGCGGTGTCCCATTTTTTGGCCACGGCCTGCAGGATTTTTTCGATTCCAGCGGGACGCATGAGAGAGGGGGTGCCGCCGCCGAAAAAAACGCTGGCGATCTCGATATCCGGCATGAGTTCATGGTAATGAGCGATGGATTTAAGATAGGCCGCCTCCCAGGCATCGTGATTGATGGATGGATTAATGTGAACATTGAAATCGCAGTAGGGACACTTGGCGAGGCAGAAGGGCCAGTGAAAGTAGAGCCCTGCGCCAGCGCGGTTTTTTAAGTGATTATTTATTGGGCGAAGCATTCGTTGACCATTTTGGCGAAGGCCAGAGCGCGGTGTGACATTTCCTGCTTCTTCTTAGCATCCATTTCAGCGAAGGTTTCCGTGTAACCTTCAGGCACGAAAATCGGGTCGTATCCGAAGCCCTTATCGCCGCGCGGCGGCCAGGCGATGTTGCCATCGACCTTGCCTTCGAAAATTTCCGCGTGTCCGTCTGGCCAGGCGAGCGCCAGCACACACATAAAGGACGCGCTGCGGTTCGGCGCATCGCCGAGGCGTTGGTGAACTTTTTCCATGGCGAGCGCAAAGTTTTTCTGCTGCCCGCCCC
>JBQTJN010000033.1:0-13721 GCA_052387095.1 Alphaproteobacteria bacterium | reverse complement strand
GTCATTATATTACCTAACCGTCATTGCGAGGAGCGCCAGCGACGAAGCAATCCAGTTTTTTTGAGGAGTCATCCTGAGGCTGAAAGCCGAAGGATCTCTTGCTGGCACAAGATCCTTCGCTGCGCTCAGGATTACATCATATTTAAAAGTGGATTGCTTCGCTCTCGCTCGCAATGACGCTCCATAAACATTCACCCCAAACCTATCATTCTGTCCGCCAGACTTTCCATGAAATCCATCACTGTGTGCATCATGAACGGCATGAAAAAGAACAGCGCCAGGAAGATCGCGAGAATTTTCGGCACGAACACCAGCGTCATCTCCTGGATCTGCGTCAGCGCCTGCAGCAGCGCAATCGACACGCCGACAATCAGGCCGATCATGAGAATAGGCGCCGAAATCTGGATGGAAATCAGCAGCGCTTCGCGGGCAACGTCAATAATCTCGGTTTCGTTCATGGCCTAAGCCTATCAGAGGATTGAAAAAATTTAAAAATAAAAGCTGTTGCGTTTTTACATGTAATATGCTAAATAAAAGGGCGTTCACGGAGATGCTGCATGAAAAAAAATTACCCTGACGAAAAACAGATCATAGATGATCTGTCCTTAATACCCAAACATACCTGGCTGGTTGTGAATGGCTTTACCTATTATACAGTAGCGGATGAAAAAGCTGCAGATATCCGCACCCAATATGGCCATACGGACGAGACACCTATTTTAATTACGACGGCATCGCTCGAACGCATTATGGATGTACTTGATGCTTGGGTTGAAAAAAAGCTGATAACGGCTGAAGACAAGAAAGATATGATTGCAAATCTTGATCTTCCGGAAACAACAGTTTTTTCAACTTGGGATTTTTATGAGGAAACAAATCCTTATATCTGCCCTGTAACAGCAGCCGGATTTTTTCCTTAAATCGGCATCCGCATAATTTCTTGATACGCGCTCACAAGCCGGTCACGCACGGCAACCACAGTCTGCAGTGTCAGTTCGGCCGCGGTCACAGCCTGCACAACATCGGTGATGTCGGCCGCGCCGCTCACGGCTTGCGCAGAGGCCGCTTCGCTGGATTTCAGGGCATCAACAGTCGCGCTCACGCCCTGCTTGAGGAAATCGGAGAAATTAACGCCGTCATCGCCTTCTGCCTTGGCGGCAGAGCCGATCCTGGTCGTATTCGCATAGGCGCTGGCCGCTGCGGCCGGGTCGATCATTTTACCTATAGGCATGTTTTAACTCCTGATTCATTATAACCAATATTTATTCTTACGTCATCCCCTCACCCGTCCTCGCTTCGCTTGGACTCCCTCTCCCTCCGGGAGAGGGTTGGGGTGAGGGATTTCTTAAGTCCGCAACAAATCGATTGTCCGGGTCAGCATGGATTTCGCCTGCTCGATCATACCGAGATTGGCCTCATAAGAACGCTGCGCCTCGCGCACGTTCATGATTTCGATCAGCGGGTTGAGATTCGGCATGCGGACATAACCGTTTTCATCTGCCGCAGGATGACCCGGCATGAACTTTACCGGGAAATCCGTTTTCCGGTCGACCGAGATTTTATCGACTCCCACCAGGTCAACGCCCGATGCGCGGTCCAGTTCGTTTTTAAATGTAATCATCTTGCGGCGGTACGGATCTTCGGTCGGGTTGGTCCCTGTGGTTTCCGAGTTCGCCACGTTCTCTGTGATAACACGCAGGCGCATGCCCTGCGCCCTCATGCCCATCGCCGAGATCTTCATCGCATTGAGAATATCAGAGCTCATATTTTATCTCCTTACGCCGTTCCCAGCGCGGTTTTAATCAGCCGTATGTTTTTCTGATACAGGCTGGTCATTAAATTGTAATCGGTCGATGTCTGCCCGGCCATGAGAAGCTGCTCTTCCATGATCACGGCATTGCCGGATGGCGCGACTTCATAGAATGTTTTTTGCTTTAAACTTTTCGCGCTCTGGCCTTCGCCGCCGGGCGTCATGTGCGAGACATTAGTAACGGCCAGCTTGACGGGCGATACGCCGGACGCGCCTTTACCCTGACCGAGATCACCCAGCAGGCTGCCGAAATCTGCCTTCTGCAGATCTTTCGGACGGTAACCCGGCGTATCGGCATTGGCGACATTTTGCGAAATGACGGCCTGACGCTGGTTAAGATACCCCATTTTTACGCCAAGTGCTTTCAAAAGCGACAGATTTTGTATAGTCATGATACCAAGACCCCTTTGTTCCTGACCCGTAGGTAGAGATGCAGATAGCGTGCCAGCATGGATAAATATGACGACGGGTGCCCGGGGCATAGTAAAGACGTCCTAAACAATTTAAATATAAAGAAAATTCCGAAACGCCAGGCCGCCGTAGCCATCAGAGACGGCACCGGTAAAGGCGTCCTGCCGGTCATCACCGCCGCCGGTTGGGGAAAAATTGCCGAGCAGATTATCGCCCTTGCTTATGAAAACGGGATTAATGTCCGGGAGGATAGCGCGCTGGCCGAAATGCTGACGAAAATCGAGGTCGACAGCCCCATCCCGTCCGAGGCTTTCATGGCCGTTGCCGAAATCTTATCCTACGTCTATCGCGCTAACGGGCAGCCAAACCCGTTTGATGCGGTGTTTGAAGATGATATGAAGGACACAGAATGAGCAATGAAACCATCCTCGGCCGCTTCCACATCCTGATCGCATTTGTCGTCCAGGCAACCGGGCGTGTTGAGGCTGGTAAATCCGTTGACCTTGCCAATCTCAACCGTGAAGTCGACCGCTTCTGCGAGGATGCAAAGAAAGCGGATCCCGCCATGATGCCGGATATAAAAATCCTGATGGCGGAGCTCATTTCCCGGCTGGATGATTTATCGTTGCGCCTTGTCGAGACAAAACAGAAATATACAAACGGACACTGACATGGAAAATCCTGATATATTCCGGCTGCTGGCGGCCCTGTGCTTCGTGCTGGCCCTGATGGGCGGCCTCACGCTTATTTTAAAAAAACTCGGGCTTGCGGGTGCGCCTTCCGTCAAACCCGCCCGGCGGCGCCTGAAAATCATCGAAACCCTGAACCTTGACGCCCGCCGCCGCCTTGTATTGATCGAGCGCGACGATACGCAGCATCTTGTCATTTTGGGCGGAAGCAGCGAAACTATTGTGGAAACGAATATAAAACCGGTAAATGAAACTGTTTATGAATAAAAATATTGTCATGCCCTCGAAGGCTGGCATCCGGACTCTTTTCCGCTTCTGCCGGACCCCCGCCTTCGCGGGGGTGACAGCGTTTATTTTATGTTTTCACTTCCTGCCCGCTATCGCACAAAGTCTCTCCCTCGATCTCGGCGCCGAAGGCGAAAGCACTGTCACCGGCCGCGTCATCCAGCTGGTCGCACTCCTGACCGTCCTCTCGCTGGCGCCATCCATCCTGATCATGATGACCTCGTTCACGCGCATCGTTGTTGTTCTCTCTTTCCTGCGCACCGCCATCGGCATTCAGCAGACGCCGCCCAACACCGTTATGATCTCGCTCGCGCTGTTCCTGACCTTCTTTATCATGACGCCGGTTTTTACATCCGCTTACGACAATGCGCTCAAGCCCCTGATCAACGAGGAAATTGACGAAATCCAGGCCTTTGAACGCGGCCTCGAGCCGTTCAAGGAATTCATGCTGAAAAACGTGCGCCAGAAGGACCTTCAGCTGTTCATTAACCTCACCGAAATCGAAGCGCCGGAAGATGCGATGGACCTGCCGATCCAAATTATCATTCCCTCTTTCATGATCTCGGAACTGCACCGCGCGTTCGAGATCGGCTTTATGATTTTCCTCCCCTTCCTGATTATTGACCTTGTAACCTCGTCCATCCTGATGTCGATGGGTATGATGATGCTGCCGCCCGTGACGATCTCTCTGCCGTTCAAGATTATTTTCTTCGTGCTGGTGGATGGCTGGTACCTGATCACCGGGTCCCTGATCCAGAGCTTCGACGTCGCGCCGATTCTCCCGCCGGGTTAAACCTAGTTGGTTTTTGCCGCGGGTTGCGTCGCTCCATTACCCGAATTATTCAGGAAATTTTCAAACAAATCGACCTCCGATACCATGGACATCAGCGCTTCGCGGTCTTCCAGCAACGCGCTCTGCCATGACCGCGTCACCATCTCGAACACCCGCGCTTTATCGGTTTGCGCCATCGCCGCGCCGTATTTTTCCCGCAAATTGGCCAGCCGGATCCGGTCGTTGCCGAGGTTGAGCGCCACCGCATAACGCAGGAGCAGCGATACCGTTTCCGCCGAAGGCGCCGCCGTCACGGAAATATTCTCGTCATTGACGACATAGCCCAATGCTTCCGAGGCATCATCCCAGTATCCTGCGCGCCAGGCTATGTCGGCGCGCAGGCGGTTCACATCCGCACCGTCATCCAGCTCCCCGAGCAGCCCCATCGCCTGCTCCGGCTTGTTCTGCTCGGAAAAAGCCCTCGCCCGCAAAAGCGCAACCTGCCGCAAACGCATGGGTGTTTGTTCAGCGACCGGCAATTTGCGCAAATGATCGACAGACTTGTTCAAAACACTCAACGCGTTAACAGGCTTGCGGTCGAGAAGATAGATCGCCGCCAGCCTGACGCCGCCCTCATAGGCGTCCAGCCCCTGCAAACGCCGATCAAACTGCCCCTGCAAAAGCGTTTCCGCCTGCTCGAACAAATCGTACTTGATAAGGTGATCGATCAGCCGGCTGGCGACGATGTCACCCTTCTCGCCCGGCGGGATCAGCTCCGAAAACTCGCTGTGAATCACGGCGGCATCGACGGCTGAAACCTTGTCCAGCTTCACACTCAGGAAAAGATCGGAAAAAACCTGCGCCATTTCCGTTGTGATCGTCTCGCCGAGATCCGTACCGGCTGCATAACCGGCCGCGTCACGCATAATTTTAAGACCTTTGATATAATCGCCGTTTACAAAATACATATGCCCGAGCCAGTAATTGACCTGGGCTTCCAGTTCATTGCCGCGCCACGCATAACGCAGGCGCTCCAGCCGGTCGATCGCCTCTTTCGGCGTAATTTTCTTTTCATCACTCAGGAGGCGCGTCATGGCAAGACCGGCTTTGACGCGGTACTGTTCATCCGGACCGTTTGCCAACGGTTCCCATAATTTCTTGGTCTCTTCGGGTTTGCCGTTTTGACGTGCCAGCTCGCCCTGCAGATAATCGAATGCCGCCTTCTGCTGCGGTGAAAATTCCGCGGCTTCATCCTGGATTAATCCAAGAAGTTCGGCGCCAGCCTTGCGGTCACCGGCGCGCAGGGCAATTTCAGACATCACCAGCGAAAGCCGCGTAATCATTTCCGGCGGGTAATCGGCAAGAATTCCAAAATCCCGCGGCATGGTTTCGCCCGCCTGCTGCCAGTCACCAAGATGTGCCAGCGCAATGGCACGCCAGTAATCAATCTCCGGGAAAATCTGCAACTCATCCATGGAAAGACTACTAAATCCGGCTTCGCTCTCGAGACCCAGGATTTGCGCCGCGCCGCGCAACGCGATGAATTCAGGATTTTGCAACAGCTCCGGCGCCTCGGCCTCGGCAAAACTAAGGAACCCAAGTGCCTCCGCCCACATGCCGTGCGAGAGATACATTTTAGCGAGCGTGATAATCCCGCCGGTTTTCTGGTTATCCGGCCGCTTCGGTAAATTGCCAAGCAGGATGGTTTTATTTTGCTCGAGCGTCACAAGACTGCCCATCTGCCATTCATTGAAATCAAAAATGCGTCGCACATTCGGATCTATTTTCGGACGGCGTTTGGTTTTCTCCCGGTCTTTGACAATGGCGGCAACTTCTTCGCCCGGCGTAAAATGCAGGCCGGTCGCGCGCGTAATTTCAACCCCCTGCGGCGTCAGCGTAATCTGCAGATCATCAACCTTGGGCAGAATGGCAATTCCAAGAGTCGATGGCAGAACCTCGAACTCCACAAAATCTCGCGCCGGGCCTGCAAATTGTTCGCCGCTGCGAACCGTCACGACTTTCAGGGCCTTGCCCGTAACAGGATCCGTGATGTCGGCAATACGTCCCATTTCGCGCAATGGCCAGAGTATTTTTCCGCCGCCCTCCGCCATTTGCAGCGTCGGCTCAACAGGCTGGGTTTTTTCTTTCGGCAGAACATCCGTCGCTGTCGCCATCATGATGCGCCAAAGGACCCCGCCGCCCTGCGCGCGCAGTTGCGCGCCCTGTGGCTGTATGAACTGGAATATTTTAACATCGCCGCTTTCTTTGACGTTCAGAGGCAGCAGACTATCCGCGCCCGGCCCTGTCACCTGTGGGCGCAACATCAGGTTCTGCAGGTGACTGAGCATCCAGATTTTACGGCCGCGCTCAAAAACCGCGAGATCGATGGAATCAATCGCGGAGAAACTGATGATCGTGGGCGCTTCCAGTTTTTTGATGGCTTTCTTCGGCCCTATCTCCGGCGGTGCCGCCTGAACAGTTTGAGGCATGCTTTTTTTGACTGGTTTTTCAGGCAGGGACTGTACCGGGCGTGGACGCGCAAGTTCCTTCGTATCCGGCGCCTCGATCTTCACCACTTCGGGCGTAAGACCTTTTTTCCTGAACGGCAATGCAGGCATCGGCGGGCCGAATTTTTCGACAACCGTCACTTTTTCTTTTTTCTCTTCAACCTTTACCGCTTCCGGGGGTTTTTCTTCAGCCTTCTTTTCACCGGCAGCTGGCTGCACGCGGGCTATTTCTTTGACGGGCCCCGGTTTTTTAGGTTCCGGTTTCGCCTCGGGCTTTATTTCCGTCTTGCTCTGCATCGCCGGCGCGCCCGGCGCATCATAAATATCGATGAGCACGCGCTTGCCGGCCTGGAAGTTGCGCGTCTTGCTGCCCGCGGGCAGCGTGATGTCGATCGTCAGCGGATCCTGCGACAGTGTTTCAACACTCTGCACATTTTTCGCGATCTGCCCGGCCAGCGTTTTTTTATCGAGCAGCGCGTTTTTCTGGAATGTAATGATCAGCTTGCCGGGCTGCGCCGTATTAACGGAATAAGCAACCTTGTCCTGCCAGTCAAATACCAGGCGTGAATAGCCTGCGTGCTCGCCGGCGCGCATCGTGACGCTCTCCTGCGCATAAGATGCGCCGATGCTGCAAAAAAACATAAAAAGACTGAAAGAAACGAGCCGGAACATGTGGTTAGGGTGCCATACGTTTCTTTAAAGAACAAGGATGCAAAAAAGCCCCTCAACCCTCAGGAACTGCCTGTATTTTCCACTTGCAGGGAGCGGGCCGGTGATCCGTCATCCGGCGTGATAATGACTGTTGTTTCTGTCGCCGAATCGGCCTGCGCCAGAGGTGCCGCATGCAGACTGAGCAGGCGTTCATATCCTTCCGCCTGCAAAGCCCCGCCAACCAGCGCCGCGCGGCTCAATGCGATCTCCCAGCCATTGACGCGCGTCCGCCGCGCCGACGCTTCGTCAACATTGGCCATGATTTCGACGCGGTTGCTGATACGCCTCAGCAGATCTGCAACAGCCGCCAACGTGACCGCGCCCTCTTCCGAAATTTTCCCTGCTGTCAGCATTTCATCGGGAAGGACCAGCGCAACCTGGTTGCCCGTACGCCGCAGCGTGATTTTCTCCAGCCTTTTATCCGCGCGGATCATCTCGTTTAAAACGGCCCTCAGGTATCGCGTGTTAAGTCCCCGGCTTACATCCATTTTCTGCAGCGCGATGGTCTCGTCGGCGCCCGCATTCCATTCCGCGCCTTTGTAAGGAGAAGAATCTGTGACGCCTTCTTCAAGGGACGTGCTGATTTCAACCCATTTATCCTCGCGCGGCGATGACATCGAATACATCAGCACAAAAAAGGCCAGCATTACGCCGACCAGGTCCGTGAAACTGATCAGCCAGAGGCTTTTCGGATCTTCCCGGTACTCGTGAAAAGTCAGCGTTTTACGTACATATTCGATATCTTCCTGCGGAACCGGGAAGGGAACTTCGCCGGCACTTTCAAAAGGGGGCAGCACATCATCACTCATTATGTGCCCCCGCTTTTATAGGAAGGATCGCGCTGGAAGATCAGATCCACAGTGCCTTCCGGTCCCTGGCCAACGCCTGCGCTCATAAAATCTTCAGGTAGACCGGTATCCTGTAAGGTCTGCATCAGCGCGGCAGATTTTTTAATCGCCGCTGCCGCACGCGCCGGGTCGTGTCTGGAAAATTCGGCCGGATTGGCGGAAATATTGAGCACCATTTTCATCGTATAGGACGGCCCGCTTTCAGGCTCGAATACCGATGCCAGCACCGGCAGCAATTCGCCGTTTTCACCAATCATGGTTTCAAATTTTTCAACCGGCAGACTGATTTTCATAGCCGTGCGCAAGCGGTTGGATTTAGCCTCCGTCCCCGCCGCCGTCTGATTCTGCAACACGCTGTCGAGCCGATCGAGCGGGTTTTCGCTGACGCCGCCGCCCGTTCCGCCGAATTGCGGCACGATCGTATCGCCCGTCTCGCGGGCCGAAAAAGTCTCGGTCACGCTTTTAATAAGGCTGCGGGCTTTGGTTGTTTCAAACGTCGAAAAGCTGTTCAGCACGATGAAGAAGGATAGCATCAGGATAAACAGCGAAAGAGTTAAAAACCGCGCGCCCATAAAAACGACCTTTAAAGAAACAGTTTCAGTTGGCCAACGGCAAGGTTGGCAATTTCTTTTCTTCCGCCAGCATGATGGTGACTGTCCGCGCCCGCTCTTCATTCATCTGCGCGAGAATGGGAGAAAGTTTTTTCGGCGACATGCCCGACACCACGGAAATCAGGATGTCCAGGTCCAGCGTATCGAAAATACGCGCCGCATCTTTCGGTTTCATACCTTCATAAACCTTGACCAAGCTGGTGGTGCGTTCTTTTTCCGCATCCGATTGCTGCTTCAGTAACTCCTCGATATCCACGCGCAGTGCGCTGAGTTCCTTGTATTTCTGGTCGATTTCCTTTTCCGCTGCCTTGAGAAGCGCTTCGCGCGCGATGAGTTCGCTTTCACGTTTATCCAGCGCGCCCCGGCGATTGACTAGGTCCTTGACCATTTCCATTTTCGTGGCCGACATGTCCATCTCGGCATCCCCGGCATCCGGCCATTTGGTTTCTTCAGCGGGCTTGGCGGCCGCAGCCTTTCTCTCACCGGCGGGCGCAGCCCCGTCTTTTTTTCCGGCATCTGATGCTTTCGCAGGAGCCTCCTTGGCAGCCGCTTCTTCTTTTTTAGGTTCTTCCCTGGCGGGTTTTGCCGCTGCGGGGTTTTTCTCTTCCTCGGCCAGCGCAGCAGGCGAATTCAATGTTGTAAAGCCCGAAACGACCTCAACCATCCGCACTGAAAAAGTCAGCAGCGCAACCACGATCAGGGCGGGCAATATTTTCCACTTGAATGTCATGGTCTAGGCGACCCCGGAAGGATTTGTGAATTTTTTATTTCTACGCAATACGCGCCATAAATCCTTTTCCGCCTTGCTCTTAAAAACCGTGTTGGCACTGTCTTCCTCATCGGTGAAGTCCTCATCATCGCCCCCACCGAAATCACGGTCCTGGATAAAAAACGTTGCGCTGCGCTCCATGGTTTCAAGCGGGGCCTGCGCCGCGAAATCGACGGGCTTTGGCGTTTTACTATAATCCCTCTGTCTTTCAAGACGTTGCGATAATGCGCCGGCGCTTTGATTGACAACCTCAAGCTCGCTCAGAATACCGCGCGCCTCGTTGATCGCGCGCTGGAGATCCTGTCCGGTTTTCTGTCCGACATTGCTGAGGCGGTTGACGGCTGTCTGCGCGCCCTCGATCTGGCGGGACAGGTCGAAGATCAAGTTCATAAAGGCATCGCGCTGCGTCCGGAAATTATTTAAGTGCCGTGACAGGCGCACCGCGTAAAAAATCGTGACCGCCAGCGCCAACATGATTGCAAGATCCATAAAGAGGTTAAAAATTTCCAGGCTCATTCTTTATCCTCACCCGGTGGAATATAACGCTCGATCCGCACGGCAAGATTGCCATGCTTCTGCCCGACCGGACCTTTGAACATCGGGAAATTCCCGCAACGCAACGATAACTCGTCGCTCACGGTGGTCGGCAGCATGAGCCGCGACCCCATGCTCCAGTTCAGCATTTCGCCCAGCGGCACAGTCGTCTCGCCGAGAATAGCCTGCAGCTGGATATCGGTTTTATTGAGCGCATCGGTCAGGTGGATCTCCCAGATGGAATCGCGTCCGAATTTTTCGCCCATGAACATTTGCAGGAGCAACTCTCGCACCGGCTCCAGCGTCGCATAGGGAATAATGATTTCCACGCGCCCGCCGCGATCCGCTATATCGATGCGAAGCCGTACGATGACGCATGCGCTATTGCTCTGGCCAATCGTTGCAAAGCGCGGGTTTGTTTCCACGCGCTCGAGAACACAATGCACCGGCGACAACGGCTCAAACGCCGACGAAAGATCGGCCAGCATGACGCGCACCATTTTCTCGACAAGCTTGGTTTCAATCGTTGTATAGGGGCGTCCCTCGATGCGGATTGCGGGCGAACCCTTACGCCCGCCGAGCAACACATCGACGATCGAATAGATCAGCGCGCTGTCCGTGACCATCAGCCCGTAATTGTCCCACTCATTCGCTTTGAAAAGAGAAATCAGCGCCGGCAGCGGAATTGAATTCATGTAGTCGCCAAGACGCACGGTACTGATCTGGTCGAGACTGACCTCGACATTCTCGGTCGTGAAATTGCGCAAGCTCGTCGACATGAGGCGCACCAGACGGTCGAAGACAATATCGAGCATCGGCAGGCGCTCGTAATTAACCATCGCCGCATTGACCAGCGCCATGACGCCCCCCGCACCGGGATTGTTTTCATCAAACCCGAGCAGGCTGTCGATTTCGTCCTGGTTCAGAAGCGCGCCCTCGCCGTCAGCAACGCCGGCGCCTTCATTGGCTTCCTGTGTTTCAGCTTCACTCATCTTTATACTTCAGCCTCTTAAACGGGGTTCTTAATGCGAAAACCCGTACCACTCTTATTAATATAGCATTATTGGATCAAAATTTCTTGAAACAGGACATCTTTAATCTCAATCGGGGCTGCCGCCTGGTTAACCCGCCACAGCAACTCCATCTGCAATCTGTAAATACCTGCCGAACCCTGCAGATCCTGCACCTTCAGCTCCCGCAAATAGGTCTGGAACTGGTCGATCACCCGGGGGATCACCGCCTCGACCTTGTAACGGTCGCTTGGCTTGTTCATTTCGAGCTGCACGGAGAGTCTTAAATAACGCGGCGTACCATCATCGCTGTTCAGGTTGACGATCATCGGCGGGATCGCCAGGAACGCGCTGCTCGGCGCAGCACTCTCGCCATGTCCGCCGCCGTGCTCCCCGCCTTCTTCACCTTCGGCATGTTCCTCACCTTCAGCATGCTCTTCGCCCTCGGCCACTTCTTTCTTGCCCAGCAGCCCGTCCAGCATGCCCGTGAAATAAAGCCCGGCGCCCACGATTCCCAGCAACAGGATCGGCGCGGCTATAAAAATAATCAGCTTCTTCTTGCCAAGTCCGCCGCCTTCAGCCGCTTCGCCGCCCTCGGCTGCGCCCTCTTCGCCTTCCTTTTTCGTATCTTCTTTTTCCGCAGATTCTTCGCTTTTGTCTTCGGCGTCTTTCTTCTTCTTGGCCATGGCTTGCACTTCTTTGAAATAAATGAGGAAAATTTGAGTATTAAGAATCTGTTCGGAGGCAATTATAAAACAAATATGACTCATCGTCTAACGCCCGGCAACCTTCACCCGCTCTTCCTTATATCCGGGACGGAAAAATTTGCCTTAAACCGCGGGAAATGCCTGGCAAAGGAGCGAGGCCCGCGACTCAAAAATCATAAAATCAATGATATATCAATAGACTAGCCTATAATTCCTCCTGGCACGGCCCGTGCAACGTCTCTTTCGGAAATGAAGGGCAACGCGTCCCGGGGTTTACGGGTTTAGGAATTAACATGGAAAACAGTATCTATATCGGCCTTTCCAGACAGGTGGTGCTCACCCGCCAGATGGACGTAATCGCCAATAACGTGGCCAACGCCAATACGGCCGGCTTCCGCGCCCAGAACCTCTCTTTCAAGGAAATGATTTCAAAATCTCCGGGCGCAGACGAGCCGCTCTCCTTCGTCTATGACAACATGCAATATCAGAACACAGAGGCCGGCCCGGTCGAATTTACCGGCAATGAACTCGACATCATGCTTGAAGGTCCCGGCTTTATCGGCGTGGCCGCGCCGAACGGTATTGCCTATACACGCGCCGGCAACTTCCAGATGTCTTCATCAGGACAACTCCTGACATCGGCCGGCGACCCGGTCGCGAGTTCAGGCGGATCCCCGATCACCGTTCCCGCCGACTCCACGGAAATCACGATCGATGAAAAGGGTGTTGTATCAAATCAATCCGGCCAGATCGGCCAGATCATGATTGCCGAATTCAAGGACCCGCAGCGCCTGCAGCCTTTCGGCAACAATCTCTACAGAACAGACGAAACCGCGCAGCCCGCGAACAAAACCCGCGTTCGCCAGGGCCAGCTCGAAGGCTCGAACGTCAAGGCCATCATTGAAATGAACCGCATGGTGGAAACCCTGCGCACCTTTCAGAACGTGCAGAACATCCTGCAAACCGAAAATGAAAGAATTCGCAATACCGTGCAGAGACTGACACGGCAGGGATAACAACAGAACAGATACGAAATATAAAGGAGACGGAACCATGTTAAGATCACTCGATATCGGCGCCACGGGAATGCTGGCCCAGCAAACAAACGTCGATGTTATTTCCAACAACATCGCCAACTTGACAACGGCCGGCTTCAAACGCCAGCGCGCCGCCTTCCAGGATCTGATTTATCAGAACATCGCCCGCCCCGGCGCAACCTCTTCGGACAGCGACACGAAACTCCCGTCCGGTATTCAGCTCGGCCTCGGCGTGCGCCCCGGCGCGGTTTATCGCGTGCACAGCCAGGGTGCAATCCGCCTCACGGAAAACAATCTTGATCTCGCTGTTACCGGCGAAGGCTTCTTCCAGATCTCAATGCCGAACGGCAGCACGGCCTACACACGCGACGGCACATTCCAGATGAACGAAAACGGGGAAATTGTTACGGCGCAGGGCTTTTTGCTCGACCCCAGTATCAGCATTCCAGCTGACGCCACCTCTATTGGTATCGACCAGAACGGCCAGGTTTCCATCAGCACGAACGGCCAGACGGCGACGCAGATCGTCGGCCAGGTCCAGCTCGCCAATTTCATCAATCCAGCCGGTCTTGAGGCGATCGGTGACAATCTCTTGCTCGAGACAGACGCTTCCGGCTCACCCACCACCGGCAACCCCGGAACAGACGAGCTCGGCATGATCCGCCAGGGCGCAATCGAGCAATCCAACGTCAACGTCGTTGAAGAAATTACCGAACTGATTACCGCGCAACGTGCCTACGAAATGAACTCCAAGGTCATTTCAACCAGCGATGAAATGCTGCAAACCGTTACGCAGCTGAGATAAGGAAGTAGACATGGCCAGGAGTAAAATAAACACCGTCATTGCGAGGAGCCATGAAATGGCGACGCGGCAATCCACTTTTAAAAAAGACTGGATTGCTTCGCTAGCGCTCGCAATGACGAATAAATTTATACCTGTGCTCAAATTTACCAAAGCCGTATTGCTGACCTGGGTGCTGTGCCCGCTGGTTCTGTCCGCTCTGGCGGTCTTCAGCACCC
>JBQTJN010000032.1:0-21833 GCA_052387095.1 Alphaproteobacteria bacterium | reverse complement strand
GACATCGTTATGATCAACGCCGTTGGTTATGCAAACAAGAATTCACACTCCGCTTTGAAGCCTTTTGAATTTCAGAGACGGAATTTAGGTCAAAATGATGTTTTAATTGAAATCATGTTTTGTGGTGTTTGCCATTCCGATGTGCACCAGGTCCGCAATGAATGGAAAAATACAGTTTATCCCTGCATGCCAGGCCATGAAATTGTGGGCCGCGTAAAAAAGGTCGGCGACAAAGTTAAAAAATATGCTGTCGGCGATGTGGTTGGTGTGGGTTGTATGGTTGATTCCTGTCATCAATGTCCGTCTTGCGGAGAAAAATTAGAAAATTATTGTGAAAACGGCGCAACCGGAACATATAACGGTAATATGCGATATCCTTCTGAAGAAAACTTAACGTTTGGCGGATATTCCAATGTCATTGTTGCTCCTGAAAGTTTTGTTTTAAAAATTCCTGGAAGTTTAAAGCCTGCTGAGGCTGCGCCCATACTCTGTGCGGGTGTTACGACATATTCTCCTCTTAAACATTGGAATATTGGTAAAGGCAAAGCTGTCGGCGTTGTAGGTTTGGGCGGTCTTGGACACATGGCGGTTCAAATTGCCGTTGCTTTGGGCGCTATTGTAACTGTGATTACCACATCACCGGATAAGTCGGATACTGCACGCGAGCTAGGCGCTCATGATGTAATTGACTCAACTAATAAAGAAATAATGAAAGCACGTGAAGCAAGCCTCGATTTTATTCTTTCAACAATTCCTGAATCACATGACGTAAATCCCTACATTGCTTTGCTAAAGCGTGACGGCATTTTGACAGTAGTCGGATGTCTTGCACCAACAGCCAAGCCTGTCGATCTCAGCAAAATGATATTGGATCGCAAAAGTATTGCAAGTTCGGTTATTGGCAGCATTGCAGAGACACAAGAGGTTTTAGACTTCTGTGCAAAGCATAATATTGCTGCCCGTACACAAATTATATCGATTGAAGACATTAACGAAATTCATACCAAAGTTGATAAAGGCGAAATGGATTTTCGTTACGTTATAGATATGTCGACTCTGAAAAAGACTGACGAAAAATCTGGTCTTTTTGAAAAACTCGGTTTAACCGGATGATTTTATCCCAACTCAATTAACTAACTCATAGACAGGAAATAAAATGGACACTTCGAAAAAAATGATATTGGCTGTTGCTTCTTTAATCGCCATTTCTATTGCTGCCTCGAGCACAGTATCCGCCGCCGATAATATCAATCAGGATGCTTTGGCAAAAGCCGGGCGACCGTCGGATAGCGGAACGATGGAACGCGCTGATAAAGATACAAAGAAAGTCCTCGAAGCTTTGAAAAAACTTGGTCCTAAACCGATTGAAAATTTAACGCCTGTCGAAGCGCGCAAGCAACCTACTGTCACAGATGCTGTCATGGCTGTTATGCGCGAAGATGGTAAAAATCCTGAAGAAGAAAAGGCCAAGCTTAAGGTTACGACCCAAGACGTAACTTATCCTGCAGGCAAGGGCGAGCAATCGGCTCGAATTTATATGCCTGAAGGTGCGACACCAGATAAAAAATTACCCGTCATTGTTTATTATCACGGTGGCGGCTTTGTAATTGCCGATATTAACGTTTATGACGCGGCACCACGTGCTTTGGCAAAAAAACTCAATGCTATCGTCGTATCGGCGGAATATCGCCATGCCCCAGAAAATAAATTCCCAGCTGCTCATGAGGACGCATTCGCAGCCTATCAATGGGCGTTGAAAAATGCGGCTTCATGGGGCGGTGATCCTGCGAAAGTTGCCATTATGGGCGAAAGTGCTGGAGGGAATCTTGCGGCAAACGTAGCCATCATGGCCCGCGATAAAGGTGTTCAAGCTCCTGCGCACATGGTTTTGATTTATCCTGTCGCGGGCAATGACATGAACACGTCGTCTTATCAGAAAAATGCCAATGCGAAACCTTTAAATAAAGCGATGATGGCGTGGTTTGTTAAACACACTATCAAAACAGAAGCCGACAAAAACAGCCCAATGATTAATTTGCTTGGCGCAGATTTAAAAAATCTGCCATCGGCAACAGTTATCACCGCTGAAATTGATCCTCTCCGCTCAGAAGGTGAAGCGCTGGCAAATAAGTTAAAAGGAGCAGGCGTTGAAACATCTTATAAAAACTATGAAGGTGTTACGCATGAATTCTTTGGGATGGGAACGGTAGCTAAAGCTCTTGATGCGCAAGAATTGGCTTCTAATAATCTCGAAAGTGCTTTTGATAAAATTAAGAGCAGCCAATAATTGAGCGTTCTTCATTCATCGTTACTGTCTTAGACAGTTTTTTGTCCGGTGAAGTCAATCTAGTTCTTCAAACAAGGTATCGTAATTACATAACACAGCAGCATTGAAATACTCTCGAAATCAACTTTTAGATAGGACGACCCATGCCCTTACGCAGACATCCAAACAGATCCCCAAAAAGAGATCAAATTTAGTAAACGACACCACGACATCAGCCAAAATAGTGGACCAAACGATACAGCGTGGTTCGGGCGGGGAAACCCATCAAGTGGCCTCTAAAGACCAGGCAGCTCTCACAACCCAGAACGGAATGCCTGTGTCCGACGATCAAAATTCTTTAAAAACCGGACATCGCGGCCCGGTTTCCTTAGAAGACCATGTTCTACGGGAGAAAATATTTCATTTTGATCACGAACGTATCCCCGAGCGTGTTGTGCACGCACGAGGCTATGGCGCTCACGGGTTTTTTGAAACGTACGAGTCGTTGTCTGGTGTAACGGCTGCGGATATTTTTCAGCGCAAAGGTGAAAAAACGCCTGCCTTTGTTCGTTTTTCGACTGTTGTTGGCAATAAGGGGTCGACAGACTTGGCCCGCGATGTACGTGGATTTGCTGTAAAATTATACACCAAAGAAGGCAACTGGGATTTGGTGGGAAATAACATTCCTGTCTTCTTCATCCAAGATGCAATGAAATTCCCTGATCTAGTCCATTCGGTCAAAGATGAACCCGATCGTGGCTTCCCACAAGCCACCGCTGCCCATGATAATTTTTGGGATTTTATCTCCCTAATGCCGGAAAGCATGCACATGATTATGTGGGTTATGTCGGATCGTGCCATTCCCCGTTCTTATAGATTTATGGAAGGATTTGGTGTTCATACCTTCCGATTTATTAATGCTCAAGGAAAATCAACCTTTGTTAAGTTTCATTGGAAACCTAAATTGGGTTTGCAATCAGTTGTGTGGAACGAGGCCGTAAAGATTAGTGGCGCTGATCCGGACTTTCATCGCCGCGATTTATGGGATTCCATTCAGGCCGGCAATTTCCCTGAATGGGAACTAGGGCTCCAGTTATTTGATGAAGATTTTGCAGAAAAATTTGATTTTGATGTGCTGGATGCTACCAAGCTCATCCCTGAGGAAGAAGTGCCTATTCGCATCGTTGGCCGTCTGGTGCTTAACCGTATGGTTGATAATTTCTTTGCCGAAACCGAGCAAGTGGCTTTCATGACGCAGAACATTGTCCCCGGCATCGATTTTTCTAACGATCCCTTACTTCAGGGACGGAATTTTTCCTATCTGGATACACAGATCAAACGTTTGGGTGGTCCAAACTTTGTTCACCTTCCGATCAATGCACCCAAATGCCCATTCGCGCATTTCCAGCAAGATGGACATATGGCGATGCATAATCCGAAAGGCAGGATTAATTACGAACCAAATTCTCATAGCGACGAATCTGGGCCTCGCGAAACAAAAAAAGGTTTCCGAAGCTTTCCCGCTGAAGAGAGCGGGCCTAAAATGCGACTTCGTTCCGAAAGTTTTGCCGATCATTATAGTCAGGCTAGACAATTTTATATAAGCCAAACGCCTATCGAACAGGCGCATATTCAAAGTGCTTTGATTTTTGAATTAAGTAAAGTTGAACGCCTTGCAATTCGCGTACGTCTAGTGTCACATCTTATAAATATTGATAAAGACCTAGCGAATAAAGTTGCAAAAGGTCTTCGTTTGAAAGAAATGCCTGCCGCAGCCCCCGCTGCGAAACCCACGCGCAAGGACTTGGATAAATCTCCTGCACTGAGTATCTTGCTCAATCCGCCCCAAAGCTTTAAAGGGCGTAAATTGGGAATTTTCCTTACCGACGGCGCCGATGCGGCATTATTAAAATCGCTACAGCACGCGGCTCAGAAGGAAGGTGCAGCCGTTGAGATTATCGCACCTCACATCGGTGGTGTGGAAATGAGTGATGGCATCTGGGTTGACGCTCACCATAAAATTGATGGAGGCCCATCTGTTTTATTTGATGCTATAGCAATGCTGTTTTCTAAGAAGGGTGCGGATCTTCTTACCAAAGAACCCACAGCTCGCGATTTTGCAGCGGATGCTTTTGCACATATGAAATTTATCGGATATTCAGAAGAGGTATTGCCGCTGTTTAAAAAGGCAGGCATCTCTGATGGGCTTGATAAGGCTTGCATCTCTTTAAGTAAACCTTCAGACGCGACCAAATTTATTAAAGCCTGCCGGGATTTGCGTTTTTGGGAACGAGAATAAAACGACAAAGAAGTTTATTAGTAAAAATCGGTTTTGTCTTTCTCTCTCAGCTCTCAGTCAGCTTGTACGGTTGTTAACCATAGCTTCGAAAATAAGCCTTTATATCGATAATCTTATCCTGATAGAAAATCCGAGAAAACTTCAAAGCCTTTGCTTAAAATAATAAAAATCTATTCCCCACGCTCTTTTTACAGAGATATTTATGCAGAAGGACGATTGTCATCCCCCCGAATAGTAATTTGATAGCAAGTGTCATTGCTCCTTGGGTTTTTCATCGAGATATCATCGCTCATAGATAGTTATTCAAGCAAATTATATGTTTTCCTATATATTGCGCACCACGATCTAAATGACATCGCCGCGCGCAGCGTCATTCAATATGTTTTTTATACTTTTTGCATGGATATAAATATCGGTCTCAACATTAATGCGTTGAGCCGGGTCAAAAAAAATTGAGTTATAGCTGTTTACAAAATTAACACACATGAGAACCTTTTAAAAGCCGGTTTTTATTGATCTATCCTATCAATCATTGGTAAAGAATTGATAAAACAAGGCTAATTCTACTTAAAATCACAACATACTATCAAAAAAAAAGCCGCCCGAAGGCGGCTATGTTTTTGATAAAACTGGCTGCAGAGGCACGATTTAGTTAGATCTAAACTTCCTGTCCTTACAGGTAGAAAGTATATGGAGCTACCAGATATGAGCAAGCCGCTCAGCGAGTCTTAAAATCGAAAACAGAGTGCATTCTAGTTCCCTCCTATCAACGTATCTGGCCAATGGAGTAGACCGTCCTGCGCAATCCATAGGGAGCCAGAAGTCGGATAAGGAATTTTACGGAGAAATCCAGACTTTTCAAATACACCTCTTATGATAGAAATCTCTTCCTTATACGCCCGGGTTAAACCCATGAGCAGCCTGACTTTTTTCAATGCCCAAGGTGTCCTTGGCTCCGTTTAAAAGAGCTTTAATGGGTGCCGGCTTTATAAAAAACAGGTCTGCGCCTGCCTCCAACGCGGCTTCTTCGATATTTTCCGTGGTGTAGAAAATAATTTTTACGGCCTGACCAAGTTTCTCCCGAATGATTCGGGTCAATTCAAGGCCGGTGACGGGCTCCACCCGCTCAGCCGTTATAACCAGGTCCGGTACTTCGTGCTCAATGTGCGACAAAGCATCCTGACCGCACAGCGCCATCGAGACCTCAAAACCCGGAGGGGCAAAATTATAATTTAAGACATCTTGAAGATCGGTGTCGCGCTCTACGATTAATAGTTTCGGCATAGTGTTTCCTTTCTTAAAAACTACGCTGCCATTTGTGGTGCAAAATCTTCTTCCTCTGAAATAAGGGGCGCATAAGTCGGCTTGTCTGCAGAATAGGGGAGCAGTTTTAATTGTGCCTTTTCAAAATCCTTACGCCGGCTTTCCAGAGCAGGCATTGCCGCCCCCCCATTGATGCATTTTCTGTTTGAACGCGGATTTCGCTCAGAAGTTGACGCGCCTTTGCCGCTTTATGTTCGAGTTTTTCCTGATTTTTTGCAGGCCAGATCCTTTGCGCCCAGCGCAGTTGCTGTTCAGTAATGGCTCTGTAGGCACGGTTAGGATTATCATCGTTTTTTGTGGGGACCTCCTCGAAACCGAATTCCTTTCGCATTTTTCTCCACTCGATAAGCTGCCAGCCGTCCAAGCCATTGATAATACCCGTGCAGCTGTCCACCCAATCCCCTGAGTTAAGAATAACCTTCCCGTCTTTCTCCAATAGCTCGGCCTGGTGCAGATGCCCGCCAGCAAACACGTCAATGGGCCGTGATTTCGGCTTATTAGGAATAGTGTCGGCAATAGCTAAAATTTTCTCGATTTTCTTTTTTGCGCCGGATTGGACATTAAAAATCCTTTTCGCGTTTTCTTTAACAAAGGCCGAAATTTTACCTGGGGAAGCATCGCCCCGAAAAAAACGCTCGACCTCAATTATATAATCGTAGACGCTGTCTGTGCGGTGGGAGAGCAGGTCGCCCACACCCATTTTAAGTGCTTTAGGGTCTAACTGGTCGCCGTGCATGAAAAAGCAGCGACGGCCCTGCGCATCAAAATGTATGTGATGGTTGGCGATATGGATTGGCGCCTTTTTACCGGTCGTCTTATCGATGAAATGATGCGTCTCCCCTAAAATCTTTAATCTGTGCCTTGCCCCTCCCTCAGTACCAGAGCGGACCTGAATCTTTTTAGGCTTTCCGCGCTCGGATCTGCGGCCCAAGCGCTCTGGTATATGCCAGACCTTGCGTAGATTTTCATCGTGGTTACCGCCTAGGTAAAAAATCTCCGTTCCTTCTGCAGCCATGGCATTAATGCAGTCCATGACTCTCATCTGCATCTCAGAAAATTTACCTTTTTTATGCTTATGAGACTGTCGGTACCATCCATCAAGAATATCGCCCATCAGAACGAGCTTTTTGACTATTTTTCCCCGATTTTTTGCTTCTGCTCTCATGGTTTCCAGAAACTCCAGCAGCAGGTCGGCGCGCGCGACGCGCTTCGGAAAGTGCATATCTGAAATAAGTATTGTCTCAACATCCAGCTTCTTATTCTGCGTTTGCGGATTTTTAAAAACGGGAACAGGTGAATTATAAATTTTAGTATCCTGCCAGAGCTTATCGACCATAATGGAAACCTCATCCGGATTTGCGCCCTTAACGATCCAGTCGGCAACAACATTGGCTGTATCACCCCAGACGATACGGGGGGCATGGTCCTTCTTTAGCCATTTTCTGATGGGTTTGGGGTCCAGAGTGTCTAGAACACCTGCATAACCCAAATTTTTAAGAGCTTGGGCATTAGCGAACTGCTCGGGCTGGCGATCTAACAGTTTAATCAGGAGCTTCTTACCCAAATAAAGCGCCTCGGACGGGAGTTCAAATCCGGCTCCGCAGACGACGCCGGCGCATGTCTGCAGATCGCGCTGGAAACTTCCATCCTGGCTCACAGGCTTTACAATTACATTCCCTATGTGCTGCTCAGCTTTAATTTTGGATGAATAGAGATGAAATTTATAATCAGGAAATTGAGAAAATAATTTAACCAGCTCTTCCCTTTCCTCCCCGTCCATATAGACAAGGATTTTAGTGGGGTCCGCCGGAAAAGCCCGGTCATCACATGAGACCATTGGCGGCAAAATCGGGTGACCGAAATTATTCCAGTGCAACCCGATACCCGTCGTCAGCGGTGCGAAATATTTCATGGCCAGCTTGAGAGCAGGACTCTTTTTTATGTCCGGCAGATCGTAAAGAAGGGAATTATGATTTCCCAAGCCGATCACCCTCTTCCCGGCTGAGCGTGCTGCATGAGCGGTGATGGGCTCATAATCGGTCAGAATCAGATCGCATTTTTCGAGATCGAGGTTTTTAAAATCTTTTATAAACTGCATCGACTGACTGTTAAAAGCCGTGCGGTGATAGGAAATTTTACCGTTTTTACTGACGAAGCTTAATCCCTTGCAGGCTATGAAGGGCTCAAACATAGGAAAGTCGCTTAGGTCTTCCGGGTTTCGGCCTGATATGACGCAAGTTACTTCGGCGCCTCTCTCTCGTAATTTAGGAACAAGGGTTTTGGCGCGGGAAAGGTGACCGTTTCCGGTGGCCTGAATGCCGTAGAGTATCCGCATGCCGGTCATGTGGACCTCGGGCAATAAAAAAGGACTCTAAAAAGAGTCCCTGAAAACAAACTATAAATAAATCGCCTGCACGTTGGGCACGGCGGATGAAACTGCCTGAGAATACATTGAATATCTTTAAGCAAGTAATCCCCTTCAAATAAGTAAACCAAAGCTCCGCAGATGGTATGCTTGATTCGTAAAAATGCGAAGGGCTTTTTTGCAAACTAACAAAAAATTTAGGGGCTGGCCTAGATAAGGTGTCTTAATCTAAGGTTGGAGAATGATAAAAAGGCGAAGAAGATTAAGTATTTACAAGCAAAGCAGGCTGCTTGAATTGTTTGTGGGAGGGGTGACAGCCCGCACGGCAGCGGAGCACGGCAGCGGAATTGGTTGGAATTAATCGTCATTCTGCAACGCTGTACTATCAGAAAATCCGCGCCATGATCGCGCATGAAGTTGAGGACCAGGCACCCTTCGGCGGCGGGATCGAAATCGACGAGAGCTATTTCGGCGGTGCGCGCAAGGGAAAGCGCGGACGCGGGGCGGCAGGAAAAACCCCGGTCTTTGGCCTGCTCAAGCGCGGCGGCAAGGTCTACGCGAAGATCATCTCGGATGCTTCCGGCAAGACGCTGATGCCTATCATAACCCGGAAAATACAGCCCGATTTCATCATCTACAGCGATTGCTGGACAGCCTACAACGCCATCGACGTGACAAAATTCCGTCACCACAGGATCAATCATTCACAACTCTTCGCACAAGGCCGCAACCACATCAACGGCATCGAAAACTTCTGGAACCAGTCAAAACGAACGCTGCGGCGATACAACGGCATCCCCGCCAGGCAATTTAACTTGTTCTTGCAGAAATGTGTCTTCAGGTTTAACTATGGCTCAGTTGAAGAGCAAATGGCCGCGCTCAAAAAATGGAAAAAAAGACACCTTATCTAGACCAGCCCCCTCTTTTGTCAGTGTCGGTCGTGTCATGGCAGTCAGGATAGACAACAACTTCACGCCCTAGTTTTTATTCGGCCTGCCCTATTCTTTTCTGGGGACCGCCGGTCCAGGTTATCGTTATGGAGAGCAAACCTCTCGCCGGGACATACCGGAAACAGTTTGATGCGATCTGGAATCAGGAGATAAGGTCGATAAGCCGGGAAATTTTGCAGATTAGAAAAAAAATCCCGGCTTATAATTAAGCGCCAGGTTTTCCTCTTCAGCCCACGATATGTATTCGTCCCTGTTCTGGGCAGCTTCAAACACGTCGGGTAGGACGTTAATACCATCACGGTGCGCCGTAACGATTAGAGCCATTTCATCCGACCAATCGAGACCCTGATCGTCGCGCGTAACATCCCCCACCCCGAATACAAGCACCTTACGGCCGGTCGCAGTTTGATAAATCCCGACCAGGCCGCCGCCATGGCCGGTACCATAACCCAGTATTCCCGTGCGCTGTTCCGGCGTATAATAAGGTGTAACCCCGAGACGCCCGCCTTTTTTCATCTGGAAACTATCGTTTGTGAAACCAAACTGGGTTTTTAGATCCATCCCTTCCGAACCCAGCGCAAGAATGACCCGGTCAACATCAAGTGGCATTTCTCCGGAGGGCGTCTGAATTGTTAAATGCTCTACATCCTGCTTGCGGTCAGCATCATGAATATTACTCCCTAAACGAATATCCAGCACGTCTCTTACGGCACATTCTCTTTGCCCGGCGATATAAATCGCTTCCTCGATCCCGCTCCTGACTTCCTTGTCAATTCCACCCCTGATTTTCTTATCAAGATCTTTCAAATGCTCCGCGGTTTCGCCGGAGGCAACGTCGTCGTGACTGGAATCGAGAATTTTGTCTATATGTTTGTAAGAAAATTTATCCAGTTTCTCGCTGCGCACAATCATTGTGATTTTATGGACGTCCTGGCGCAGCGATATGGCCACAACATCCCAGGCCGTGTCGTTACCGCCCGCAATTACGATGTCCTGGCCAGCGACATTATGAGAGATCTGCTGCGCCGTGGCCCGGCCGTCAAGAACCCGGTTTTGCTCTTCGATAAAATCCACACCCTGGAAGAACGCTTTTTGCTTTTCAGCCGCCAGTTGGCTTTCCGGCAGCCATCTGCGCTCCTGCAGGCCTGTGGCGATAAAAACAATGTCGCTTTTCTCGGCCAGTGCCTCAAAAGACATCTGGTTATACGTCGCATCGAGGCCGTGTTCGGTGCAGCCGATGCGGGTATTGAGAACATATCTGGCGCCGCCCTCTTCAAATCTGTTTGTATGCCGGCGATATGTATTGCGATCAAGCTTCGTGCCCGGTATGCCCCAATGCGTAATGCCGCCCGCCACATCCTTTGAATCATAGGCGGTAATGTCCGCGCCGAATTCAAGCAGGGTCTGGATAGGGCGATGCACCGCAACGCCCGTGCCGATCATACCCACCTGCAGGCTTTCAGCACCGGCGACAGTCGTCATAGCCGCCTGCGCGAACAGGTTGGAAATACGCTTGATAGGCTCAATCCATCCTCCGGCCCAGGCTTGTTCAAAAATAGCGCGTTCAGTCGGTGCTATATGTTTGGAATCGCGCTTGGCGTGAGACAACATACAACCGGCGCCGCATAATCTGTGCGCAGGACAGGCCGCGCCCGTTACATCGCCGATATCGTTTGTTTCTGCGTCAACTCTGTAAGCCCGAAAGAAATTGCCGTCGCCGGCCGCCTTGAGAAATGCCGGGATGTCATTACCCAGGGGACATCGCGCAAAAGGCACGCCTTCTTCGACCAATAATCTATAATCGCCCGCACCTTCTCTGCAGGTATCCGTATGGCAGCCGCCGCACCAATGACCTGTTTCGGAAGAATCTTCATCGTCAAGAAGCTTGAGACGCGTGTCGTAATCTTTAAGGCGCTCCCCTGGGGAACGCTCCAGTTCGACCGGGAAAACTTTTTTTCTATATCCTAACGCCATTATGTTACAAGCCCCAAAGGATCAATTCCGGCAGGCAGCTGGTAATAATGATCAGGAACATGGGCAACAGATTTAACTTCACCGTTTTCTTTTTTATCCTGGAATGTCCTGACATGCATGAATTCCCCGGCAATCTTATCCCAGTTTCGTTTTTGCAGGAATTCATACAAAGCCGGGTCGGCCGTTCTTTCGAAAGAACGCAGCAAATGCCTTCGCAAACGCATTTTAGCTTCAGGATCCTGTAAAGTCTCGAAATGCACTTTCGGTTGGCTCTTGGAAAATGCTTTTACAAGGTCCCCGGCTTTTACGCCTTCCGTGCGCATGAAAGATTCGCCGCCCGCATGATTGGAAAAACTGCCGCCTATATCCACGCCGTCTTTCCAGGCAATAAAAGTCCCTTGTCTTTTAGATTGTCCGGCTTTTCCGCCGCCGCGCGTAACGATAAGCCCGCCCGACTGTTGGAAAGCGGCGTCTTCGGCAAATAGACCGGGAATATGAACTTCTCCGCCCGTGATAAATCCCCCGGCAAGCTTTTGTGCCAGCACAACCGATTTGTCCGGATCACGGCCAATAAGGGAATCGGCAGGATATTTAATCGCGGCAATACCGGCGCGGATATTGGCGCCGAAAGAATCCCCGGCTATACCGTCGAGCTCTACACTGACGCCTTGCGCTAAAAGCGCACCGCTTCCATAACCCAGTGTGCCTTCAGCCTTAAAAAGAATATGATCATCCGGTAGAAAAGTTTTTAAAACGCCTTCGTTCAGGCTTTTCGTTTTCTTAAGCAGGTAATCTGCGGCAAGACCGCTGATCGTTACACCCACGCCATCGCAACGATTATCGGTCTTGATGTTAAAAACACCGCCATCTCGAATTAGATTTGGATTGTTTTTAATAATTTTTAGATCTATTGAACGGTTACTTTTTCTGAATGAAGGAATTAATCTGGCCAAAGGCGCAAAAACTTCCGAAAGGAAATTTTTGCCAAGATTTATTGTGTTTTTCACAACGGAAATTTTAGGCACTCTATAATGGCTCCCCGGCTTGGGAGAATATCCATCCGCCAGTGCTTCCGAGTAATCCCAGTCATTATCAAGAGCAAAATCGGTATGCTTCAGAAGATCAGTACGCCCCTTTAATTCATCCGTATTCGTAACACCTACCTTCGCCATCCAGCTTTGCAGATCTTTACCTAAAAACCGGACGGCGCGTTTTATATATTCTGAATCACCCTGGTAATGTTCCAGCGCTTCAAGCAGTCCGTCGCGATCTACATTACCGTCCACATCAACATATTTCTCGAACTCCCCGAGTATTTTAACAACGGCAATATCAGTTATACATTCGCCGGTCTGACATTGTTTCTGCAACAGGCATCCGATGGTTTGCATGATAAAAGTTCCGAAACCGACTTTGTCGGCGCCGAGAACAAGCGCCTTGGCCATATCCTCGCCGTGCATCATGCCGCCATCGACAATAAGCTTCACCTGGTCCCGGAAACCGTTTTCCGTCAGCGTTTTGTGAATCCTCGGCAGGTGAGGTTCCCAGTCCGAACCTGAACCCCATATGGACAATGGCTTGGCAGAAGCCGTGCCGCCGCGCCGGCCTGACAGGTGGATAGACATTTTGCCGGATGTCTTGTAACCGACAGCATTTAACTCCTCCATCGCGTTTTTCATGGCCTTTACAGCGCCCAGCGCATGGTCTTCGCATTCTTCTTCGGCAACGATTTTAATGCGGATCTCGGCATTCGGATTAACGCGCAAGGCAAGTTTGATCTTTTGCTTGAGATCTTCGATCGAGCGCATATCCATATGGAGCGGCGATGATTGCTGCTCCTTGCCGGTCAGAATAAAGCGCAGCTTCGCCAGCATCGCCTTGACCTTTGAACCGGGCATATTACCGCCTTCGCCGGATTTCGCGCCCTGCGCAAATTTAAATTCGATAACCTCGGCTTTTGTCAGAAGCTCAGGCCGGATTCCATAGGCATTGGTTGACCACTGGGCCACCTTCGGCATGAAATCGGGATTATCCAGCAATTCCTGGGGATAACCGCCCTCGCCTGTATTCGATTCAAAATCAAGATCGTTCGCAGCCTTGTGAATATCGAGATGGGCCGCGAGAGAAATGGCGCCGATGGACATGGCGCTGACGACAACTGTTTCTGAAACCAGTTCGTCAACGGATTGCATCTTCGGATCGTCAGGGTCGATGGATTTGCATTTACTTGTATCGATCCTGAGGCCATCGCAGCTATAGAACGGATTGTCTGCCCCACGCGCGCGCGCCAGGTAACGATCCTTCCAGATTCTCCATCCTTCTTTAAAGCTGTAGGGTTCTTTCTCCTTCCAGAGATTTTCATACCCCAGCGCCAGCCTCAGGGCATAAATCGATCCTGATGTGATGGCGTGCTTTATGCCGTTAGCCCGCGAAACAAACCGTCCGCCAACATGAAGTCTTGCATGTCCGTCTTTATGAAAGACTCGCTTTAGATCAAGACCCGACGGATAAAAAATCTCGTTGTGAAACCGCTCCATGCGTTTTTGAATTTTTTCAGGGCCAATACCGCTTTTCCGGCTGGCAACGCCCGGATGCACACGGCTTACGAGTGCCTTGCTCAACCCGTTCGCGGAAATTTTTAGAGCGCCCTGCATTGAGTTTGCACTCAAGGTCAGAGTGCGTTGCATGGCGATTTTTATGCCTTTATTGATCGCACCGAAGAAATTTTCAAAACCCTGCTCCAGAGAAAGAAATTGCCACTCTCCGTCTTCATCCTTTTTTTTGAGAAGCCCGTCTTCGTGCATTTTGAGAATTTTTTGCTCTACGAGATAAGGAACAACAACCGTTGCCCCCATCGCCTTCAGAAGCGCTGCGCCATGGGATGTATGGCATTCGCCGCATTTTACAATAAGGCCGATATCACCGCGCAGGCCGCTCTGGTTTAATTTTGTGTGAGCCTCGCCTGTGGCGTGCTGCATATAAACCGGCATGCGGCCCGGGGCAATAAACTCATCTGTGAGGATGATGTTTTTTCCCTGCTTCCCGGCCTCTATCGCTTCCAGTCCGATACGGTCGAGCGCCTGCTCGTAAGTCTCTGTTTTAATATCGAAGGTGCAGTCGATTGTGACAAAATTTTCCTTGCCGATCTGCTCCTGCGTCTGTTCGAGCATGGGGCTGCTCAGGACAAAGCGGTCCGGTATAACGTGAATTTTTTCTCTGAAGTTGCCGTGCCTGTCGACCGGATAGGCAAAGCGCGCCGACAGGTCCATCATATCGCCATCAAGATCGGCATTGTGGGCAGGCGCTACGATTTGATTATGCTGCCATTCGTAAAAATCCTCGCCCCGCTCATAATGATCGCCGGCGCCGCGGGAAATGGTCGTTTCGCCCATCGAGCCGTTATTTTCCGTGCCCGTGGTGAGCATGCCATGGACCATGAAATCGATGTCTTCTTTGCTATACCCGGAGTGACGCAGGCGCCAGGCAAGCTCCTCATCTTCCCATATCGGTTCTGCTATTTTTCTGGAATCGAGCTGAATGTCCTTGATGCGGTCATTCATGACTTCAAAATCATCTTCCAGCGCTACTTCTTCTTCCAGTTCCTTGTCATGCGTGACCTGGCCGGTGCGCGTATTGATCCTGATCATTTGACCGGCTGTTAATTTGTCGGTAGCCGTCAACTCGGTTTTATTATTAAAGCCCCACATCCCGGCTTCCGAGCCCAGGGTGAAATACTTGTCTGTTTCCTGGATAACCGCCGGGCGGCTTCCATTCGCATCCAGCGCGGCCAGAATTTCAGTGCCGTTATTGGTAACGAACAGCGCCGGACCGTCCGCTGTTTCCATTTCATTGGCCAGATAACGCCGCGTGCCCAGAACCCTGTCGGACACGTCCATACTGCGGTTTTTCCCTTTTGGGAACATAGTCATTTTTGCGCGCGCCAGCGACCTGCCGATCAGGCGCATAGCCGTATTGACCCGGTCTGCAAAAGCCGAATCGGAAGCGCCGGGCCGGGCCAGAGGCAATATGTCCGCTCCGCCTTCGCCGATTTGCGCAGCTAAAGAATACTGGTGAACCGAAGTAACAGAATTGGTCAGACCTGCCTGGGTGGTGATCGTGCCGTTATGCGCGCTGCCCCCGGGCAAAGGCTGAATATTTTCAATCCGGGTTGATCCCGCCGTGGTAAAACGCCCGTGAATTTTAGCCCAGCGGCTTTGATAGTCCGGATATTGCAGATCGGGCCACACCGCGCCTTCATCTTTCGGATCGGAACGGGCCTTATATATAATCCTGTCCGCGCTGAAAGATGCGATATGACATGTTTCAGGTTCCGGTCCGATCAGGCCGGCAACTACAAATCGTTCGTGGATTCTCTGATGAGTTCTTTCAAGAAGTATTTCAGTATTTAATTTGTCTTCTTCATGGCTCGATACGGGAAAGATAATCTGTGCCGTATCTGGCATGGTTTTCCGGGCAATTGGACCCAGGACTTTAAGGTTGGGCTTTACATCACGGCGTTTAAAATCTTTCAGGCCGGATTTACGCATCTCCTCTTCAATGATCCGCCAAGCCTCTTCTTTCTTGGTCTTATCCCTGGGCAGGAACAATTGCCCCACGGCGAGACGCTGCCCTTCATCAAGCTTCCCACCAAGATCTTCATAAATAGGATTAAAAAATGATTCTGGAACTTCGGTTTCAATCCCGTCTCCGTCGGTGGTTTTTCCATCCGCGGCATAACCGACCCTGTGAAAAGTTTTAGCTTTCCCATGCAGCGCGATGCGCACAACATCATGTGATGGCTGACCATCTTTGGCCGCTATAAAACCAACAGCGCAGGCATTAGAGCCGGCATTGTTAAACGCCTCGTTTAATTGCATAGGAAGCCCGCAATATAAGCAGGCCTGAATTTCAAGCTGGGTTTCAGTGTACGCGTTATATAAGTGCTCATTAACTCAAACGGCTATCATATCCCTGTTAAAAGATGACCTTTTGGCAATCTTTTCTGTTTTTATGGTCGCGACGCATTTTTGCTAAAAATTATCCCAAACGCAATAAAAAATGCACTTAAAACTAAGTTATATGTTTGGTTCCACTTTGTGGCGTTATGATCTCAATCTCAGGACGGTTCATAAATGGAAGCGGCGTAAGTTCGCGCACGATGCGCCCATGGGGCCGAAGGATCACCCCTTACGAATACATCTGCAAAATACGGACAACAACCGGACAGGTTCAGGATAAATCCCATCACAAAGTGGGACTAAACATATAGACGTGAAATCCATCATATGGACGAAGCATTGTTTTTCTCACATAATCTCACACTATCTCGCATTTTATTGAGTAATATACTTGATTTTTCTCACATAATATCACATAATATCACATATGAATTTGCGGGATTTCAGATTAAGCAAACGGCTCGGGCTGCCCTCATATGTCACGGAAAAAATCTATTCCATGATTGCTGAGATTGATGCTGTCAAAAATACTTACACATTAACCAACCGTCTGTTGCCCCAAACGATAGAGCGATTAACGCATTCCGTCATTGTTACATCAACGGGTGCATCAAACCGTATCGAAGGCAATCGGCTGAGCGATGAGGAAGTTGATGCGCTTTACCGCAACATGCGGATTAAATCCTTCAAAACGCGCGACGAGCAGGAAGTCGCCGGATACATAAAGATGTTGGAGCGTATCTTTGAAAACTACGCAGATATACCCATCACGGAGAGCCACATCCTGCAGCTTCATCAAGACATGATGTCATATAGCGAGAAAGATGAAGGACATAAGGGACGTTATAAGTTTGGCCCAAACCGTGTTGAAGCGAAAGATCAGACCGGGAAGATTGTCGGTGTTATTTTTGATCCTACGTCGCCGCACTTAACCGCAAAAGAGATGCGAGATCTGATCGATTGGTATCAGTGGGCGCAGCAAGAAAAGTTCAAACACCCCCTTATACTCATAGCAAATTTCGCTTTTGAATATTTAGCTATTCACCCGTTCCAGGATGGGAATGGTCGGACGAGTCGTTTGCTGACCAATCTCATGTTGCTTCAATGCGGATACAGTTTTTCTACACTTGTATCGCATGAGAAACTGATTGAAGAGACAAAAGCCGAATACTATCTTGCGCTCAACAAAGCGCAACGCACATGGAAGAACGAGAGCGAAGATGTAACGCCCTGGCTTTTGTACATCTTCGATGTGTTTCTAAGGCAGGCCAGAGAGGCGCAGCGCATACTTGAAAGCGATCAGTTCGAGTATCTTCTATCCGAGAAGCAACTTGCGCTCTGGAATTGGGCACAGAGCTTAGGGGGCAAAGAGTTTAATCGGGGTGATGCCATTAACGCACTTGGTTTTGCGCCCCGTACCGTTGAACAAATCATAAAAAAATTACTCGACATGAGAAAAATAGATCAGTTTGGTCAAGGCCGCGCAACACGGTATCGGGTTTCTTAATTATTTTTCCGTTTCGGGAAATGTTTTATAAGCGATTGATTAAAGGATGCGATCAATAGTCATTCATCTCCCGCTTTAATTACGGCAGGCTTGTCCAATTCTGGTTCAATGATTTTATCGTCAAGAACGTATGCCGCACCTGATCACGTTAAAGATAATCAAGGCAACCCATTTTAGACTTAACAATATAAGAATGCATTTGCTTTTTTAAAGCGCGCAATCTATCTCTGCGCCTTCTGCAGCAAAAGATGTGATGCCCAAAAGGCCTTTCTCTTTTGAGCTTTTGTTTTTTTAACGCCGGAAAATATCGGATGCTGGGTCTTATCTGCGGCATGATAGTCAAAGCGTTATGCGGGCGGTGGTGCCTTGATATTCTTTTGTTTGATGGTGATTTTTCCGCTGTTTTTAAAGGCCAGTGCAAAGGCCGTCGATAGCTGGACTTGACCGACGATTGGGGCGGCAATTTTTGTATTGTTTCGGTGCCAAGCTGGCCCAGAATTCTATCTCGCCAATCTGCCTGCCAGGTGTAGCTGAGCATCAGGTCGAGACGGTCAAGGTTCTTATAAATTTTAGCCATTCTGGTTAAATCGTTCGTCCATTCTCTTTGGCCGGCTATATGTTTCCTTAAAATTTCCTTCATGGAAGTTGTTTCTTGGAAAGACAGGGCCGGCGGCGTCTTCCCTATCTTCGCTTCATCCCCATGTTTGCCAACCGTACTCGCAATATATCCGTCCGTCCAAAACTCACCGCCCCATAACTTCTTCTTAACCTCGGGACACCGCCCAAACACTTCACGCGCCGTAATACTCTTGAGCATCTGGACAATCTTCTTCACTGAATACAGCGGTACAGACTGAACCAAAAAATGAACGTGATCCTTGTCCGTTCCTACCTCCAAAAACTTGATCTCGTAGCGTTGCTCGATCTCAAGACATACATCCTTGAGAACCTTATCCACCGCCTCGTCAAATACCGCCCGGCGATACTTCGCCGGAAAAACAAGGTGGTACATCAATACCGTAACATTGTGACTCTTATGGATATACGTGCTCACGCACGTATTCTACGCAGCAAGCTGCGGGGAATTAAACCCGAAAGAGATTAAACGCTGCAAACAGATAAAAAAGCTGAAAGCCGAACGTTTCACCCTTGAAGAAATAAAGAAAGTTATCAGTCAATAGGTTTTAATTGTTGTATATAGCTCGACACGCAGGAGGCATTAGGATAATTTTCTGAAAAATGGGAGAATTTTCTCCATGGAGAAACAGATCATAAAAACAAATACGAATGCTCTCCGATTCGATCCGGAGACGCTTCGTAAGATCGCAGGTGAAAAGATCTTTGCGCGGGGCGCTGCCTATCACAAGGAGGGCGCAGTCGAGATTGTTTCGCTTGAACAAAGCCGCGTCCGCGCCCGCATCCTGGGATCGGAACTGTATGAGGCAGAACTGAAACTGGTGAACAGCAAGATATCAGGCAGTTGTTCCTGTCCGGCCGACCGGGATTTCGGGTTTTGCAAGCATCTCGTCGCCACAGCCTTGACCGTGAATGATCTTAGGCCCGGCGCCGTAAAGCAAACAAAAAGCCGTATGGAAATCATCCGTGACTACGTGCGCGAGATGGATAAGGGTACGATGGCGGCACTGCTCATAAATCAAGCAGAAAGCGATCCCACGTTTTTCAAAGGGCTGGAATTGGGGATGAAGGTAGCGAAAGGAAAAACCGCTGATATATTTGAAGAAATAAAAAAGGCGATCACGCAAGCGACGGCGACGCACGGCTATGTGGATTACGATGAAGCCCCGGGCTGGATCATAAAGCTTGAAAAAACGATTGCACAGATTGCGCCCCTTGCCAATACAAGCCCGGACGTGGCATTAAACCTTCTTGATTATTTTTTTGACCGCATGGAAAAGGCTCTCGAAGAAGTCGATCATCATCACGACCGGGCGGCGGGTAAGGTCTGCGAGAAGGCGGCCGAGATGTACCGCCAAGCTTGCCGTACCGTGAAAACCGATCCCGAAGACCTTGCGGCACGCCTGTTCCAGCGGGAGATGGAAACCTCATGGGATTTTTTCTCAGGCGTATGCGAGGACTATCGTGAGATTCTGGGGGAAAAAGGGCTGACTACTTACCATCGCCTCGCGAAAGAGGCGTGGGACAAGCTGTCGTCCCTAAATCCGAGCCGGGAGCACTATGACACAAATTCCACGCAACGTTATGCTCTCAAATCCATTCTCGACAGACTGGCGAAAGGGGAGGGCGATCTTGACACCCGCATCGCCCTGCGCGCGAAAGACCTGTCCTCAGCGGAGCATTATCTGGAACTAGCCGTGCTTTGTCTTGACCACGAACGGGAGGACGAGGCGCTGAAATGAACCGAGGAAGGGCTTTGGCAGTTCAAAGATGGCAAGTGGCCTGACGAGCGGCTGAAAGAATTCGCCTTCGATCTGTATATGCGCCACGGAGACAAGATCAAGGCGCGGGACTTGATTTGGGAATCATTCCAGCAGCGCCCCGACATAGATAAATACACCGCCATAAAAAGTCTGTCGAACGATCTGGCGGAACGGGCCATCGCCTTCCTAAAGGAAGAAGCGAACAAGGAGAAAAAGAGGGCGGGCGGAAAGCGGGAATTTGAAAACCTCGTATTCCATCGCGGAACCGTTGGATACATGGGGCGCCGCACGGCCGCTGCCGTTATTTTGATACAGGTTCTTCTGCTTGAAAAACGCCTGTCTGAGGCGTGGATAATTGTAAGTGCATATGACGCGCCGGACGAATTGCTGGAAAATATTGCCAAGGCCAGCGAAAAAACTCATCCGCAAGAATCGGCGGTGGCCTACGAAACCCTGATCGTGCGATTCATCACCAAAGGCAACGGGCCATCCTATAAAAAGACCGTCAAGCTAATCAGCCGTCTCAAAACGCTACGCGGATCCGAAGCATATGCCGCCTACATTTCATCGCTTGCGGAAAAATATAAAACCAAGCGGAATTTCATCAAGCTATTGAAACAAGCGTCGTGAAACAGAAAAAGTGGCAAGGGTCGCCCATGCCGCTCTAACGCACAAAGCGGTTATACAACACCTTGAGCGGACCATAGGGGGCTGAGGATTTCGAAGGTGCTGAAAATCGCGGTCCGGACATAGGACTGAGAATAATCTTCCCATGAGGCGATATAGCCAAGTTCATATAAATTGATTATATTATATGGATGACGTATTCATCCGATTTTCGCCGTAGAGTCTTATCTGTCCGCGAGAAGGAAGGCCTTGCGATAGCGCAGGTGGCGGCGCGTTTTTGTGTGGGTGTGGCGAGTGTCGTTCGTTGGCTGAAGACCCCGGAACCCAGGCGCCGGCGCCACAAGCCTGCGACAAAGATCGACATGGCGGCGCTGGCGCGTGATATTGAGAGGCATCCTGATGCTTACCGGTATGAGCGGGCTCTGCGGCTTGGTGTGAGCGAGAAGGGCATTGGGCACGCTCTGCGGCGCATGGGCATCAGCTATAAAAAAAACGCTGCGCCATCCAAAGGCCGGCAACGGCGCACGGCGTATCTTCCAGACGATTATGCGGCCTCATGAATTTGAAGGCCGGCCAATCGTTTACATTAATGAAAGCGGGTTCGCGCATGATATGCCGCGCGCGCACGGCTATGCTGCAGTGGGGCAACGCTGCTACGGCTTATGCGATTGGCACGCTAAAAGCCGGACCAATGCCATCGGCGCTTTAATCGGCAAAGCTTTGCTCACGATCGGGTTGTTTAAAACCAGCATCAATGCCGATATTTTTACGGCATGGGCGCAGCAGGATCTGTTGCCGCAATTGCCTGAAAAATCGGTCATGGAGAAACCCGTCCTGCAGAACCCAGACGTCCTCTATCTCTGGCATGCCTTTGATTATGCCTGCCACAAACATGGCATCGAACATAGAGGCACAAAACCAAGACATCCATGGACCAATGGACAGGTTGAGCGCATGAACAGAACGATCAAGGATGCCACAGTCAAAAAATACTACTACCAGTCACATGATGAACTGAAACAGCATCTCCAAACATTTCTCATGGCTTACAACTTCGCCAAACGGCTCAAAACCCTCAAAGGCCTCACCACTTACGAATACATCTGCAAAATATGGACAACACAACCGGAAAGGTTCAGGATAAATCCCATCCATCACAAAGTGG
>JBQTJN010000031.1:0-14539 GCA_052387095.1 Alphaproteobacteria bacterium | reverse complement strand
GCATGGCGATGAGAACATGATCAAAAACTATGTGAAAAAGCAGGGACAACCATACGAGAAGTTATACGAGGACAGGCAACTCCCGCTCTTCTGATACCTCGCCCCTTGGGGCGGGGTTGTTCATTTTCTCGGCGAGCGTCGATGACAAATTCAGCGGTAGCGCGACAGTTGCCTTGCATGAGCATGAAGGCGAAATGGAAGTTGAAGTTGAGGAAGCTTACGTTCAAACAACGGGCTTGCCCGCTGGCTTGGGAGCGAAAGCAGGCCGTTTCTTGGTTCCCGTTGGTTATCTCAATGAACAGCACACCCACGCCGATGACTTTGCTGATCGCCCTTTGCCGAACCGCACATTCCTTGATCGTCATTACAGCGATGATGGCGTACAAGTTTCCTGGGTTCTGCCAACCGATTTCTATTCTGAAGTTGGCGCGGGCGGTTTCCGGGGTCGTGGCTTTCCCGCCGAAGGTGGAGACGGCAGCGATCTTGGCGCGTGGAATGCATATGCCCGCACCGGCGGCGATATAGGCGACGAGACAAGCTGGAGGCTCGGGGTTTCAACCTTGCAAACCAAGGGCATCGACCGGGCCGCTAATGAAGATGCGGTCCTGTTTGAAGGTGACAGTGACATTTACGCGATTGATGGACGCCTGATCTGGGCTCCTAACGGGAATAATCGTGAGCAGGAACTGATCCTGCAGGGCGAGTATTTCCTGCGGGCTGAGGACGGCACTTATGACGATACGGATGCCGGTACAGGTGCTGTTGCTTATGACGAAAGTCAAAGCGGTTGGTATGCTCAAGGCGTCTATAAATTCCATCCGCAATGGCGGGCTGGAGTGCGTTACAGCGCCTTGTCAGCCGATGATGCGCCTGCAGGGCTAACTGGAAGCGCTCTTGACGACGAAGGGCATAATCCGTGGGCCGCATCTGGAATAGTTGATTGGAGCAACAGCGAGTTTTCGCGTGTCCGCGTCCAGTATAACCGAGAAGAACTGACCGAAGATCAACACGACAATCAGTTCATCTTGCAATACATCATGAGCATCGGCGCTCATGGCGCACATCCGTTCTAAGGAGGGAGACATGAGATATTTAATTTTAGCTCTTGGGCTCCTGCTGTTGGGGCTCCCCGCCCGTGCGGAAGCGAAGGTCAACGTCTTTGCCTGCGAACCGGAATGGGGTGCGCTGGCAAAAGAAATCGGCGGCGATCAGGTGGAGGTCTATACGGCTTCCACCGCTTCGCAGAACGTTCACTTTCTGCGCGCAAAACCCAGCCTGCTGGCGGCGATGCGGAAGACCAACCTAGTCTTTTGTTCAGGCGCTTCTCTGGAAATCGGCTGGCTTCCTGTGCTTATTCAAAAGGCAGGTGGGCCTGACGTTCAGCAGGAAACGGTGGGCTGGCTCATGGCCGCTGATTATGTGGACAAGCTCGATATCCCTGAGCATGTCGACCGCTCGATGGGCGATGTTCACCCGGAAGGCAATCCGCATGTCCAGCTTGATCCCAACAATATCCTGACTGTAGCTGAAATGCTTGCCGACCGCCTCTATATGATCGATCCGAACAACGCGGCTTCCTATCAGGGCAAGCTAGAAGCTTTTAAACAGCGTTGGCAGGACCGCATACAGGAGTGGAACGCTCAAGCTGCTTCGCTCAAGGGCAAGAAAGTTGTGGTCTATCACAACAGCTGGAGCTACCTGCTTAACTGGCTTGGAATAGGCATTGCCGCGCAACTGGAGCCCAAGCCGGGCATACCACCAACGGCCTCGCATCTCGAAAAGGTTCTGAGCGAAGTAACAAAAGGCGATACCAAAGCCATTCTTGTTGCGCCGTTCGAGGACAGTAAAGCCGCAGAGTGGCTTTCTTCCAAAACCGGTATTCCAATTGTAGAACTGCCCTTCACCGTCGGTGGCAATTCAAATGCTAGCAATCTGGAAAGCTTGTTTAATGAAACTATCAGGCTATTGCGGGAGGCTCTCGCATGAGCCTTCTATCACCAGAAATGCTGGGGCTTCTCGCCCCGGCATTTTTTGCTGGGCTTGCTGTCTCGGTTATCCATGTTCCTTTAGGACAGGAAGTTTTAAAACGCGGGATTATTTTCATTGATTTGGCCATTGCGCAAATCGCAGCGATGGGTGTTGTCTGCGCGAGAATATTTCTTGGAATCGATTATGGTTCCACGCCTTATTTCGTCGCATTGGCTTTCGCATTGCTTGGTAGCGCACTGTTTGCCTGGCTAGGAAGAAAAGCACCGCAATATCAGGAAGCCTTCATCGGCTGCAGCTTTGTTATCGCGGCCTCGCTCATTCTCATTTTTCTGGCGAATGATCCGCATGGCGGAGAACAGGTCGAGGGTCTGCTGGCCGGGCAGATTTTATGGGTGGGATGGCAGCAGACACTTATGGCTACAGCTTTATATGCCGCAGCGGCGGTTGCATGGTTTCTCTTGCCTCAGAGAAGACATGTCCTGTTTTATATCCTGTTTCCCGTTGTCGTCACGCTGTCCGTGCAGCTGGTCGGTGTCTATCTTGTCTTTGCCAGCCTGATCCTGCCCGCCCTGGGCGCGGTGCCTTTCTCGGAAAGGCATCAGCTCGCAGCCGGATATGCTATTGCATTTTTGGCAGTGCTTTCAGGTTTGATTGTTTCAGTAATAGCTGATCTTCCTGCAGGACCCATGCTTGTCTGTTCTTTCGCTGCACTCGCTTTTGTACTTTCGACGTTTAAAGCCTTACAAAAGTAACAACTCATTCGCGCCGCTTTAATATCTTGCAAAAACCGCATAATGTAAGGGTATTAAAGGAAGGAATTACAGGAAATGCTTTATATAGAAATAGCGATCATATTGGCCTTGATCGTTTTGAATGGCATTTTCGCCATGTCGGAACTGGCGATTGTCTCATCGAAGAAGGTGCATCTGCGGCGGCTGGCCGACGAAGGCAGCAAGGCGGCGGCGCAGTCTCTAGACTTTGCCGAGGACACGGGCAAGTTCCTGCCGACGGTGCAGGTGGGCATTACCCTGATCGGCATTCTTGCCGGAGCCTTCGGCGGCGCAACCCTTGCAGATCATCTGACGGATTACCTTTTGCAATTTGGCCTTGCGCATGACACTGCGGAATTCATCGCGGTCGGCCTGATTGTCGTTGTCATTACATATATAACTTTGATTATCGGAGAACTGGTGCCGAAAGAACTGGCTTTGCGCAATCCAGAAAAATTCGCGATGATTGTTGCTCCAGTTATTTATGCCGTTTCAAAAATAGCGTGGCCAGCGGTGTGGATTTTGAACAAATCGTGCGCATGTGTGCTGCGGCTGATCCGGGCGGGGGACAAGCCGGAGTCCACGGTAACGCAGGAAGAGGTTACTGCCATGATCGCGGAAGGAACGCAGCACGGCATATTCTCCAAGAAGGAGAAAGAAATGCTGGCTGGCGTCATGCTGCTGGCCGACAAGCCCATTCGCGTCTTCATGATTCCCCGTATAGATGTTGTTTCCTTCGACTGTGATGCCAGCGAGGACAAAGTGAAGGCAGCATTAACGGAGTATGGTTACTCCCGCTTCCCCGTTCGTCCGCATGATGACGAGCACCATGTTCTTGGCATCGTCGAGACAAGAGATATTCTCACCGCCTTGCTGATGGACAAGCCTCTTCATCTCAGGGCGCTGGTGAAAGAGATTCAGGTTTTTCCTGAAAGCACCAGTGCGATCAAAGTGATGGAATATCTGCGCAAGGCTCCTACGCATGTCGCCATTATTGTCGATGAACACGGTTCCTTCGAGGGCATTGTTACGTTGATCGACCTGTTTGCCGCGATTTCAGGCGAGTTTTACGAGCATGGTCAGGAGGCGGAAATTGTAAAACGTGATGACGGCTCTTGGCTGATTGATGGCGGGACGCTGATTGACCGGGTATTTAAAAAGATTGGCTTGCGTGGAAAACTGGAAGATGACAGCTTTCATACACTCGCCGGATTCATTCTGCATCGCTTTCACACGATTCCGAAGGCGGGCGATATTTTCGATTACAAAAATTACAGCTTTGAAGTGATCGATATGGACGGCTACCGCATCGACAAAGTGCTGGTAACAAAAAAAGAAAGAATTAAGAAAATAAAGAAAAGCCAGGGTAAGTAACTATATACCTGATTGCTTGCTATAAAAATAACGAAAGCCATTATGATCTGAGTATCATCATAATTCCTCTGAAACATATCATCACGACATTAATTCATGGGAATACGCACTGCGAACAGTCATTACAATTATTTTAGCTATTGCTAAATATTGACTATAAGGCTAAATTATTTGTATACCCAAAAATAAGGAGCATCGCGGCGTGAAAAAAACATCTTCTAAAACAGGCTCAATGGCGATTGTCGTTCTTGCATTGCTTGCTTTGTCTAATAAACAGGCTTTTGCAGCTGAAAAATTCAAGGCCGTAACCACCTTTACTGTGATCGCGGATATTGCCCGCAATGTAGCGGGAGAGGCAGCCACCGTGGAATCCATCACCAAACCGGGGGCGGAAATCCATGATTACCAGCCTACGCCGCAGGATATTGTCCGGGCGCAGGATGCGGATGTGATTTTCTGGAACGGCCTCAATCTGGAACGCTGGTTTGAGCGCTTTTTGCAGGACGTAAATGATGTGCCGAGCATTGTTGTCTCGGAGGGCGTGGAGCCGGTTTCCATTTATGAAGGACCGTATTCCGGCAAGCCCAACCCGCACGCATGGATGTCTACGGAAAACGCATTGATCTATGTCGAGAATATCCGCAGAGCTTTCGCAGAAATGGACCCGCATAACGCCGAAATTTACAATGCGAATGCGAAAGCCTATTCCGAAAAACTTAGATCCATCAAGACCGAACTTGGGAAAATCCTGAGCCATATTCCTGACCATCAGCGGTATCTGGTGACCAGCGAAGGCGCGTTCAGTTATCTGGCAAAAGATCTGAACATGAAGGAAGTTTACTTATGGCCGATCAACGCCGACCAGCAGGGCACGCCGCAACAGGTGCGTAAAGTCATCGATATGGTGCGTGAAAACAACATCCCCGTTCTGTTCAGCGAAAGCACGATTTCGGATAAACCGGCCCGGCAGGTGGCGGGGGAAACAGGCGCTCTCTATGGTGGAGTCCTGTATGTTGATTCCTTAAGCGAGGCGGACGGGAAGGTGCCGACTTATCTTGACCTTCTGAAAGTCACCACGGGAACTATCGCAAAAGGTTTCAAGGAGGCTTTGAACAACTAACATGAATGAAATCATAAAGCTTGAAAATATCGGTGTGACCTATCCCAATGGCCACACAGGCCTTGAAGGCGTAAGCGTAAATTTATATGCAGGCCGTATCTACGGCCTTGTCGGTGTGAACGGGGCTGGAAAGTCGACGCTGTTTAAGGCCATCATGGGATTTGTAAAACCCACCACGGGCAAGGCGACAATTGCAGGGCAGGACACAAACAAAGCGCTGAAACAAAATCTTGTTTCTTATGTACCGCAGACTGAGGAAGTGGACTGGAATTTCCCGGTTCTGGTCGAGGATGTGGTGATGATGGGCCGCTACGGATATATGGGTTTCCTGCGCCGTCCTTCGAAAGAAGATCGCGCAGCCGTAGACGAAGCGCTGACCCGCATGGATATGACCGCTTACAAAAAGCGCCAGATCGGAGAACTTAGCGGCGGGCAGAAAAAACGGGTTTTCATGGCCCGCGCCTTGGCGCAACGCGGAAAAATAATTTTGCTCGATGAACCTTTTACAGGCGTAGACATCAAAACAGAGGAGTCCCTGATTGCCCTGTTCCGTTCCCTGGCCGATGAAGGGCGGCTCATTCTGGTGTCCACTCACAACCTTGGAAGCGTGCCCAGCTTTTGCGACGAAGTGATGCTCGTGAACAAAACCCTGCTGGCGCATGGTCCCGTGGAAACAACCTTCACGCAGGAAAATCTGACCAGGGCTTTCGGTGGCATGCTGCGGCATCATCAGCTTCTCGGGACCGACCTGCATGACGATGAAGACCGGCGCGGCATCACGGTTCTTACCGATGATGAGCGCCCGCTTGTTCTTTATGGGGAGGAAGGCGGCGAGAAGATCGTGAAGGTCAAAAATGATTGAATACCTGCTGGAGCCATTTTCGTATAATTACATGGTCAAGACGATCTGGGTCTGCGCACTGGTCGGTGGCGTGTGCGCCTTTCTTTCATCTTACCTGATGCTCAAGGGCTGGTCTTTAATGGGCGATGCGCTGGGCCATTCCATCGTGCCCGGCGTGGCGCTGGCCTATCTGATGGGCTTGCCCTACGCCATAGGCGCATTTTTTGCAGGGCTTCTGGCCGCCTTCAGCATGGCTGTGGTGAAACAAAAAACAAAGCTGCGCGAGGACGCGGTTATCGGGCTAGTCTTCACAACGTTTTTTGCTGCCGGTCTGCTTCTGGTTTCCATCCACCCCGCGTCCGTGAACATTCAGGGCATTATCCTGGGCAATATTCTGGCCATTTCCGATTACGACATCCTGCAGGTCGTGATTATTTCCATGATCTGCCTGCTTGTGCTTGCCCTGAAATGGAAAGATTTTATGGCAGTATTTTTTGACGAAAACCACGCACGTTCTATTGGCCTTCCCGTTCAGGCGCTGCGGATCATCTTTTTTACGCTTTTGAGTGCGGCAGCAGTGGCGGCGCTGCAAACCGTAGGGGCATGCCTGGTCATCGCAATGGTGGTGACGCCGGGCGCAACTGCCTATTTGCTGACTGATAAATTCGGCAGGCTTATTATTATTGCCATGGCGCTGGGCAGCGCCACAAGCGCCTTCGGCGCTTATGTAAGTTACTTCCTCAACGTCAATCCCGGCGGGTTGATTGTAACCATGCAAACGCTGATTTTTCTTACGGCCTTTCTGTTCGCGCCAAAACACGGCTTGATGCATGCACGGCATACTATCAATCGCTTAAAAAAGAAGGCAGCGCATGGATAGCATCTTTGCCTTTTTCACCGAGCCTCTCGCCCATGAGTTTATGCAGCGCGCCTTGCTCATGTCGCTCCTGATCGCGATCGTCTGCTCTATATTTTCCTGCTTTCTGGTGCTCAAGGGTTGGTCCTTGATGGGCGATGCGGTCTCCCATGCCGTTCTGCCGGGGCTTGCAATCGCTTTTGTCGCAGGCGTGCCTCTTGCACTTGGCGCTTTTGCTGCGGGGCTGTTATGCGCTCTGGCCACCGGATATCTGAAGGAAAACAGCCGTGTTAAGGAGGATGCGGTGATGGGCATTGTCTTTTCCGGCATGTTCGCCTTTGGATTGGTGCTGCTCACTAGGATTGAAACGGATGTACACCTGTTGCATATCTTGTTTGGAAACGTGCTGGGCATTACACAGGCCGATCTGATTGAAGCCGGTAGCATTGCCGTGATCTGCTCGGTCATTATGCTGGTGAAACGCCGCGACCTGATGCTTTATTGCTTCGACCCCGCCCATGCCGGCGTGATCGGGCTGCCGGTCAGGTTCCTTCATTTCGGCCTCCTGACCCTGCTGGCGCTTACCATTGTTTCCTCTCTCAAGGCCGCCGGTATCATTCTGGTCATCGCCATGCTAATCGCGCCGGGCGCGATCGGGTTTTTACTCACGCGGTCTTTCGACAGGATGCTTATGGTCGCGGTCGGGGCTTCCGTATTCTCATGCGTGACCGGCACGATCTTAAGCTTTCATATAGATGCGGCCACAGCGCCTTTGATCGTTGTGATTCAGTCAGGGTTATTTGTAATAGCCCTGATAGCCGGGAAAGGATTGCAGGATGGGACAAAACAGCCCCAAATTGGTTGATGCCCAAATACAGGCACAGTGGTTTTCGAAGGTGCGGAAGGCGCATCAGACCGAAACTGCGGAAGATTATGTGGAGTTGATCGCTGACCTGATCGAGGCGCAGAACGAAGCGCGCCTAAGCGATCTGGCAAAGCGTTTTGGGGTGTCGCATCCCACGGCAAGCAAGATTCTTTCACGCCTTAAGGAGGAGGGATATGTTGCAAGCCAGCCTTACCGTTCCATTTTTCTGACGGACAAGGGCCGCAAGCTTGCAAAGAAATGCAAGGAACGCCACCATATCGTACTGGAGTTTCTCATCCGGCTCGGCGTCGACCCCGAAACAGCCGAGTTCGACGCTGAAGGCATCGAGCACCATATCAGTCCGCAAACTCTGGAGATTATGAAGAAATTTAAGGCATAGGGTTGTGGCTGACAAAGTAAGGTTATAGTAAGGCCGCGAGCTAAAAATCCGTTATTCGCTGGTTGTGGAAGAACGCCTAAATCTCTTACTGAAATTGTCATTTAGTTTGGATGCTGGAGCAGAAAAAACAATCGCTAACTCTGCTCAGCGCAAGTCTCGCCACACAGGAAATTTCGCAACTGAGAAAAAGCCTTATTTTACGGGCTTTTTTCTCACCTCAGTGGCGTGGCGAGAAAACAATCGAGCAAAAAGCCCGCACTTTGCGGGCTTTTGCGCAGAACAAAAAATCCTTTAGAATCAATGGGATGTTGATGGCTGGGGCGCCAGGATTCGAACCTGGGAATGCCGGTACCAAAAACCGGTGCCTTACCGCTTGGCGACGCCCCAACAGGGAAAAATGCGATATTTTTCAAAAGTCGGGAAACGCTACACCGAAACGCTCCGTCAACGCAAGCCCCTGTTTTCTCCTGCTTTTTTAGGCTCTTAGCGAGCTGTTTTTTTCTGGATCTATTTTACAAAACTCGGTATAGTTTGTTATCCCAATTCACTACATGTAACTTTTCAGGGCGATTCCGGCATGAGCTTCAAGAAAACATCCGACGGCAAAGTCTTTTTCAAAGGCGCTAACACGAACGAGGCGCACGAAGATGACCAGGATTTTTCACCCGATACGCGGGTTATGGGGGCCGAGACACAGCTGCAGATTCTCGCGCTGCTGCGTTCGCTCAATGAAAAACTCCAGACCACGCAGGTACAGTCCGAGCGCTTCGAGGCGCGGCTTGAATCTTTCCGCGGCCTGATTGAGGCACTTGAGCAAAAAACCGTCGGCCATGACCGCGCGCTGTCGGATCTCGATAAGAAAGTCGCGGCGGTATTCCAGGAAACACGCGGTGAATTTGAAAAGACGCGCCAGGCGCTGTTGCAGTTCAAGGGCGCGGAAGGACAAAAGCGCTCCGTCCGCGAGAGCGTTCTCGCGCAAGGGAAAGTTTATACCCGGCCCGAGGCTGCGCAGGGCAAGCGGAGGGAATTTAATTTCACTACGATTTATGCGGCGGTGCTCAGCCTCTTCGTTGTCGGCGGCCTGATTTTCATGGCAGCTACGGGCGGCTTTGTGCCCATAACATCCCGCATTACAGACAATACTCCGCAAGGGACGGAAAAAGTTGATCTTACAAATCAGGAACAGCTTGACCGCATGATGGGGTCTGATCCAGATCCGGTTGCCGCCGCTCTCAATAACCTGGAGCCGGGCGCAATTCCGACGCAGGACCTCCATGGGCTGATTGAAGAGGATTCGGCCATGCCGAATGGGCTCAAGGATATGCAGGAGCGCGCTTTCAGCGGCTCTATGGAGGATCAGCACAATCTCGGCGCACTTTATGCATCGCCCAAAGGTGAGTTGGAACAAGATTACACACGCGCCGCTTTCTGGTTTCGTCAGGCGGCCGAGCGTGGCATGGCGAATGCGCAATATAATCTTGGCGTGATGTATCATCAGGGGCTTGGCGTTGAAAAAGATCTTAAACAGGCGGTGAACTGGTACAAGGCCGCCGCCGCGCAGAATCATGCCGAAGCCCAGTACAATCTCGGCATTGCCTATATTGAGGGTGCCGGCGTCGAATATGATCCCGCACGCGCGGTCGAAAATTTTGAAAGAGCCGCCGATCAGGGTGTGATCGAAGCGTCTTATAATCTTGGTTTGATTTACGAGAATGCGCTGCTGGGCCGGGCGGACCCGTCAAAGGCACTCGCGTGGTACAAGCGCGCCGCCGATCAGGGCAGTCCGGAAGCGACATCGGCGCTGGAACAGCTGGCGCGCACGCTGAATATCGAAATGAAAGATATTGACCGCGTTATCGCGGAATCGGGTCGCACCTAGTTCAGGCTGACGGGTTCAAAAGCCCGTCTTTCACCCACCATGATGGATATTGTTTTTGCAGGACGGCTGCGGCCATTTCTGCATCATTCTGTTTTTCAAATAATCCGAAACATGTCGCGCCGGAGCCCGACATGCCTGCAGAAGTCAGGCCATTCTGCGTCTTCAAAGCTTTCAGAACATCTTTAATTTCAGGCACGATTTTCAGCGCGGCTTCGAGCAGATCATTCTGATTTTCCCCGGCCTGCGTACCCAGTGCAGAAAAATTCCTGAATACATTCGGTGTTGGGCACGGTTTGCCGGGATTAACGAGCAGGAGAGGTGTGTTTTCGGGCAGGGTTACGGGTTCAAATTTTTCGCCAGCGCCGGTGATACGCGCAGGGCGGCCGTAATAGCAAATCGGCACATCGGCGCCCAGTTTTTCGAGAAGCGGCATAATAAAATTTTCAGTCGGCGAGATATTCCAGAGTTTTAAAAGCAATTTGATTGTCGCCGCCGCATCCGATGACCCTCCCCCGATACCGGAGGCGAGGGGCAAGTTTTTGGTTAGGATAATATGCGCCCGCGGCTCGATTCCGGCGTTTTGCGCAAGAGCGCGCGCCGCACGTATGACGAGGTTTCCTTCGTTTTTGTCAGACCCGGGGAAAGAATTTTCGTGCGGTCCTTTGAAATCCAGATCAAGGCCGGAGTTTTCAGAAACTTCAATGTGATCGCCGATATCGGCAAAGGCGACGAGAGACTCCAACGCATGATAGTCATTTTCCAGCCTCCCCTTGACGTGCAGGGACAGGTTGATTTTGGCGGGTGCCAATGCGGCGTATGTTTTTGATGCGGTCACAGAATTTTTTAAGGTGTGGCGGTCTGGGGTGCAGGACCAGCGGCTTGTGTGCTGGCTTCTTTCACAATCGGTTCGGGCCCGTTGGCAATTTTTTCTGCAAGTGCGGATTTCAGCGCTACATCTTTGGTGAAATTACGGGCGCGGTTCCACTGGAAATGCGCTTCACGTTTGCGGCCGATCTGCCAGTACACATCGCCGAGGTGATCATTAATCGTTGGATCCTGCGGCAAAAGCTGCACGGCTTTTTCAAGCGTTGCGGTGGCGTCCTCGTATTGGCCCATTTTGAAATAGACCCAGCCGAGAGAGTCGGTGATGTAACCATCCTCCGGCAGGATTTCAGAAGCCCTGATGACCATCTCCAGTGCTTTGTCAAGATTCTTGTCCTGATCTGCCCAGGCATAACCGAGATAGTTCAGAACATAGGGGTGATCCGGCTGAAATTTAAGCGCGGTTTTGAGATCTTTTTCCGCGAGATCCCAGTTCCCGGCACGCTCATTGGAAATGCCGCGCACATAATAGAGATACCAATATTCCGGCGGCACCGGTTCGCCCAGTCTGATGGCGGCTTCGTTGTAAATTTCCAGCGCTTTGGTGAACTGATCTGTCTGGCGGTAGACATCGCCGATGCGGATGAGGGAATTCGTATCTTTGTACTCATAGGCCAGCGTAGCCAGTTCATTCAGCGCTTCTTCCTGCCGACCGGCATCAAGTAAAAGATCGGCGGCCTTGCGGCGCGACTCCAGGAAATAGGGGCTATCCGGCTGGACCTTGCGGTAGTAATCAATTGCCTCGTCATAGCGTTCGTTGCGCGCGGTGATGGAGCCGAGCAAAAGATCGGCATCTATCATTTTTGGATCGAGATGAAGCGCGAGATTGGCGAAGACGCGTGCGCTGTCGTCTGAATATTCCTGAAAAAGAAGTTTTGCCATGTCGAGCAGGGCGGTGGCCATGCCCTGTTCCGGTGATGAGACAGGTGCGACATTGACGATTTTATCTTTCGTTGCGAGCGCGGCAATTTTTTGGACAATCAATGGCTCATCGGGGTATTCCACTTGCGTTTTTTTGTATAGCTCCAGCGCTTTTTCAGCTTGTCCCATATGGGCATAGACGTCGGCAATGATCATCCTGTCGCCTGTTGAGACATTTGGATTTTTCAGGGCATTTTTTAGGAGCGTTTCCAACTGGGTGTAGTCTTTCAGGTAATCGGAAATCAGAACAGCATGGTTAATGTGAATGATATTTTTATCCAGTTCTGCAATATCGCTTTTCCCCTGCGCGGCCGAGGACCAGGCCTTCCATAGCGGGATAATAAATTCCGAGAGGCTGTCCTTGGGCATTTTGACAATATAGTCACTGGCAGCTTTGTAATTTTTCTCATGAAATTCATGCGTGGCGAGGAATAGAAGCGCCATCGCGTTGTCTGTTTCGACTGCCTGCACCTTGCGGGCGAATTCAATGCCGAGATTCATTTCGTTCGAGCCGACAGCGATGATCATGGCGCGCTTCAGAAGTTGCGGGTCGTCCGGATTTTCTCCGAGCAGATCTTTCAGATAGAGCCGGGCATTGGACCAGTCATGATGACGCTGGGCAAACATGCTGGAGAGATAATTGCCGGACATGGTTTGGGCATAAGCGGGAATGGTGGGGTCAAGCTCGGGCTGAGGCACTGCGATCTGGTCGGGTTTGACTTCCGGGAAGATCTGCGGGGCAGCATCTTTTTGCGCGAAGGCGGCGCCTGCCATGAACATGCATAGCGCTAAAACACAAACCGAGCTTCTTAAATTCCGCGTCATAAACACCGATGGTATCGCTCTTATTATAGCATAAAACAAGCGGGATTTCTTACATATTTGGATAATTCGGACCGTCGCCACCCTGGGGAACTACCCAGTTTATGTTTTGGGCCGGGTCCTTGATATCGCAGGTTTTACAGTGGACGCAGTTCTGGGCGTTGATCTGGAATCTGGGCGCGCCGGAAGGGTCTGTTACAACTTCATAAACTGCCGCCGGGCAATAGCGCTGGGCAGGCTCATCGTAAAGCGGCAGGTTTTGACCGATGGGAATCCCGGGGTCTTTCAGCTGCAGGTGGGTGGGCTGATCCTCGGCGTGGTTAGTGTTGGACAGCTGGACCGAGGAGAGAATGTCGAAGGTCAGGATGCCGTCCGGCCTCGGGTAATCGATTTTCTGGCAGTCCGCCGCTTTTTTCAGCTGCCAGTGGTCGGCATGGTTGCGGAGCGTGCGGGGCAGCAGGCCGCCTGTCAAAGTTTCGATGGCGGCATTGATAAGCCCGATAAGCAGGCCATGATGGAAGCCGGGGCGGATATTACGGACTTTTTTCAGTTCTTTCCAGGCCCAGGAGGATTTGAGCCTGTCCGGGTAGGCGATGCATTCGCCCTCAAGATTTTTTGAGAGCGCCTCTGCGGCGACCATGCCTGATTTCATAGAGGTATGCGTGCCCTTGATTTTCGGCACATTGAGAAAGCCGGCCGTGTCGCCGATCAGCAGTCCGCCCGGGAACGTCAGTTTTGGCAGCGACTGGAACCCGCCCTCGACCAGTGCGCGCGCACCGTAAGCGATGCGGCGTCCGCCTTCGAGCGTTGGGCGGATGGCGGAATGGGTTTTGAAGCGTTGCATTTCCTTGAACGGGTAAAGATACGGGTTCTGGTAATCGAGGCCGATGACAAAACCGATAGAGACGAGATTATCGCCGAAATGATAGAGCCATGAACCGCCATAGGTTTTTGTATCGAGTGGCCATCCGATCGAATGCATTGCCGCGCCCGGCTTGTGTTTCGCGGGGTCGATTTCCCAAAGCTCTTTAATGCCGAGGGCGTAGGTCTGCGGATCGCTGTTCTTGCGGAGATCAAATTTTTTGATCAGCGTTTTTGTCAGCGAGCCGTGGCAGCCTTCAGCAAAGACGGTTTGTTTCGCATGCAGCTCCATGCCGGGCTGGAAATGTTCCGTTCTTTCGCCCGTGCGGTTGATGCCGACATCGCCGGTGGCAACACCGATGACGCGGCCTTCCGCATTATAGAGAACTTCGGCAGCAGCGAAGCCGGGAAAAATTTCAACGCCGATGCTTTCGGCCTGTTCCGCCAGCCAGCGGCAGAGATTGCCAAGAGAACCGATATAATTACCGCCGTTATGCATCTGCGGCGGGGTTGGCAGGCGGAAGGCTTTGGTTTTTGTCAGAAAAACAAACGCGTCTTTCCCGGCCTTCGTGGTCAAAGGCGGGGATTTATCGCGCCAATCCGGGATCAGTTCATCCAGGGCGCGTGGCTCAATGGCGGCGCCCGACATTATATGAGCGCCGACTTCCGCACCTTTCTCGAGGATGCAGACGGTTTTATCGGGGGAGAGTTGCTTGAGGCGGACGGCACAAGCCAGGCCGGCCGGCCCGGCGCCGATGATGACAACATCATATTCCATGTTTTCACGGTCGGATCGTAGGGAGGTTGTCATGGATTGGCCTTTGCCGTTATTATAGTATCTAATTTAAAGCATAACAAAATTGTCTTGCATCCCAAACTGCCTTTGCATCCCGGACTTGATCCGGGATGCATATGGATCCTGACGAAAGTGCCTCGCATCCTGATAAAAGTCAGGATCC
>JBQTJN010000030.1:0-6977 GCA_052387095.1 Alphaproteobacteria bacterium | reverse complement strand
GCGTGCATTTTGATGACATCATGCCGTTCTACATGGCTGTTGTTTCGGCGGTGGTGTTTGCCATGATTGTCTGGGTGCTTGGTCTTTGCATGACGCGGATCCTCAAGAAGGAGGCGCTGGGCTTTGGAGATGTCAAATTTTTTGCCATGACAGGCGTATGGCTCGGGGTTGGCAACCTGGCGTTCTTCTGTTTGATGGCGGGCACGTTCGGTGTTGTTTTTTCTGTATTCTGGAAAATACAGAGGAAAGAGGCGGTTTTTCCTTTCGGACCGGCCCTGATCAGTGCGCTTTTCCTGCTTTTGCTCACTTAAAACTCTCTTTTTCTATAAGAAGCCCCTGATTTTTCTGTGTTTTTTTGCCAAAATTTACTTTCCGTTTATGATTTTAGTTAAGAATGAATAAGCAACCATTCCAGGGAGACCCGTCTTGGACCTGACACAATTATTAGCCTTCGCCATGCAAAACAAGGCATCCGACCTGCACCTGAGCGCCGGCAGTCCGCCCGTGATCCGCGTATACGGGCAACTTAAACGCATCAAGGGCGACGCGCTTTCGAGCGACGACATCCGCACCATGCTGTATTCGGTCATGACCGACGAACAGCGTGCCGAATACGAAAAAAATATGGAGATCGATTTTGCGATCGCGCTGGGAGAAAAAGCGCGTTTCCGTGTGAACGGTTACACCAGCCGTCTTGGATCGTGCGCGGCGTTTCGCGCCATCCCGTCCGAAGTTCCAACGCTGGAAGAGCTTGATCTGCCGCCGAGTGTGCGGCGTTTTTCCGAGCTCGATCGCGGCATCGTTCTTGTGACCGGGCCGACGGGCAGTGGTAAATCGACAACGCTGGCTTCCCTGATCAACCATATCAATCTAACACGGTCGGCACACATTCTGACGATCGAAGATCCGGTTGAATTTTTTCATGCATCCAAAAAATCTCTGGTCAATCACCGCGAAGTTGGCACCGATACGAAAAGCTTCGCGCGAGCCCTGAAAAGCGCGCTTCGCGAGGATCCGGATGTCATCCTGGTCGGAGAGATGCGCGATCATGAAACAATTGCGTTGGCTCTGACAGCTGCCGAAACGGGCCACCTTGTCCTGGGTACGCTTCACTCGAATTCCGCGACGAAAACCATTGACCGTATCATCGATGTTTTTCCGACGGGCGATAAGGAAATGGCGCGGGCCATGCTTTCAAGTTCTCTGCAGGGCGTCATAGCGCAGAACCTTCTGAAAAAAGCAGACGGTGCGGGTCGTGTAGCCGCATTCGAAATCCTGGTAGGAACCAATGCGGTCCGCAACCTGATCCGCGAAAATCAAATTCCACAGCTTTATTCGGTTGTGCAGACGGGGTCGCGTTACGGCATGATTACGATGGAAGATGCTATTGGAGATCTGCTCGAAGGCGGTCTCATCGATAAAGAAGAGGCCGATCGTGCGCTTGTAAAAGTCACCCAGGAAGAAAGCGAACGTGAAAAAGGCGCGGCGCCGATCTCGCTCGGTGGTAAATCTGCCAAAAACAAGAGCGCAGTTCGGGAGGAGACACCCGGCACTGCCGATTCCGGGGGTTATTCATTTTGAGCGAACCGGCCATACTCACTTATCTCAAATCCATGGAGGCGCATAAAGCCAGCGACCTCTATTTGACCGTTGATTATCCTGTCACTTTGCGTTCGGAGAAAGGATTTGTTTATCTTAGTAAAGACAATCTGACGCACCATGATATTACCGATGTTCTCAACACGATCCTAACCAGCCGACAAAGGCGCGAATATGAAACGACGATGGAGTTGAACACATCGTTGTCCATCGGCGTTTATGGGCGTTTCCGCGTCAATGTTTTGCGGCAGAAACAGTTCCCGGCCGTTGTCATTCGCCGCATCACGTCAAAAATTCCTGGTATTGCCGAACTGAGGTTGCCGCAAATTCTTGAAACGCTGGCGCTGAAAAAAAACGGCCTTGTTCTGGTTTCCGGTATGGCCGGTTCGGGGAAATCGACAACACTTGCCTCGATGATTGATTACCGGAACACACACGAGCAGGGGCATATCATAACCATCGAAGACCCCGTTGAATATTTTCATGAACATAAAAAAAGCGTCATTACACAGCGTGAGGTGGGTGTTGATACGGAATCTTATGCCATGGCGCTTAAAAATGCTCTGCGCCAGCGCCCGGACGTTATTCTTGTCGGCGAGATCCGCGATCGCGAAGTCATGGAGCAGGCGCTGATGGCAGCTGAAACCGGCCATCTTTGTCTTGCCACCATTCATACGCAAAACGCCTACCAGGCAATCGAGCGCGTTGTGAATATGTTCTCCGAAGACCATGTCAACCAGATACGGCTTAATCTTTCGATTAATCTGCGTGCGATTATATCGCAGCGTCTTATACCGTCTGTCGATGGAAACCATGTGCCTGCGGTTGAAGTCATGATCAACCAGGGACATGTGCGTGAACTTATCCTGAAAGGGGAGATTGCCAAAATCCGGGATATCATGGAACAGACCAACGCGCAGGGCATGTTCTCTTTTGATCAGTCACTGCAGAAATTATATGGAGACGGGCTGATCACCGAAGATGTTGCCCTTAAGCACTCAGACAAACCGTCGGATCTTAAAATCAAGCTGCTGCAGGCCAGGCTGAAGCAGAACAGCAGGAGCTATGATCGCGGAGAAGCTCTCAAGACCATGGACACGTCGATTATCTCATTGCGAGACTAGAATCTCTGCCGATTCGCGCTATTGTCCGATTCTCGGCAATATGTTTTACTTACTGGTGTCTTTTATTTCCGCCTGTCTGGGCACCTCCACGGGTTAAGTTTCATGCGCACTTTGTTCTATCGATATAGCCGTTTTTTCCTGCTGTTTCTTGTAGCTCCGCTTCTCCTGACCGTCTCCGGTTGTGATGCTGTGCATAATTTCCAAAAGCCGGACCGCGAAGCGAATCTTGAAACCCAGGATATCAAGGACGGTCTTGCGCCGCGCCCGGTACCCGTGGAAGAAGCCGCAACGACAGATGCATCCATTCCCGCACTACAACCCTATATGACGGCCGGCGCCCTGGAGCAGGGCAAGGCGATGCCGCTTGTTTCTGTTTCCGTCAATCAGACCGTGCCTGTACGCGACATACTTTTTGAACTGGCCCAGCAGGCGGATTACGATCTTGAACTCGATCCCCGCATTACAGGCTCCATTATTTACACAGCGCGTGAGCGCCCGTTCGATCAGGTCATTGATCGCATCAGTGAAATTGCAGGTCTGCGCTATAAATTTGAAGATAATGTTCTTCGTGTTGAGCTGGATACGCCTTTCAACAAGTCTTACAAAGTCGACTACCTGAGTTATGTGCGTTTAAACAAAGGCACTGTGCGTAATGACATCGCGGTTGTTTCGGGCGAAGGAGCCGACACCGGATCAAGTTTTGAATCTACAAGCTCGAGCGAAGCTGATTTCTGGGGCGAGCTTGATGTCAATCTTCAACAAATACTTGGCTCTACCCAAGGCGCGATGCTTCGTACGAGAAATGATCCGCGCATTACTGCGGCAGAACAGAATCCTGCGGATGTGCAGGCCGTAGTGCCGACTGATGCGGCCGGTAACCCCATTCCTGGCGCAGCGCCGCAGGCGCCTGCGGCGGTTTTGCGCGTTGAATCGCTTCCTACGGATGATGCTGCGACAGGTGGCGTACCCGGCGGTCCGACAAATATTGATCAGCCGACCTTTGCGATCAACCGTCAGGCGGGTTTGATCAATGTTTATGCGTCACAGCGCGCTCACAAGGAAATTGATGCTTATCTGAAGCTATTGCGTCGTTCTGTGACCGCGCAGGTTCTGATCGAGGCAAAAATTCTCGAAGTGACATTGAATGATGAATATTCGACTGGCATTGACTGGCGTGCACTGGGTGGTAATTTCAATCTGGGATTTTTGCCCGGTGGAACTGCGGGCGGGGCTCTTTCCGGTTTGGGGGCGGCGTCACCTGGACCGCCGGGCTCGACTTTTAACACAGCAAGCAATAACTTCGTCCTTGGTTACTCTACGAATAATGTGCAGGCCGTCCTTCAGGCAATTTCCGGGTTTGGTTCCGTCCGGGCGTTGGCCAGTCCGCGTCTGACGGTGTTGAACAACCAGTCCGCCGTGCTTAATGTGGCCAACAACCGCGTCTTCTTTGAAATCGACATCGATGTGACAACCGAAGAGGGCGTTTCGCAAGTGGACATAGACAGCGATATCCGCAACGTGCCCGAAGGGGTGCTGGTCAATGTGCAGCCGTCGATCAATCTGGATAACCAAACCGTTTCCATGGCTGTTCGCCCGACCATCACGCGTATTGTCAATGAGAAGCCCGATCCTGCCATTCAGTATGTTACGGCAGCGGCCGATATTACGGGCGTAGAATCGTTGGTTCCTGAATTGAACGTGCAGGAAATTGACTCCGTGATCCAGGTGAATTCCGGCCAGGCGATTGTTATGGGCGGTCTGCTGCAGGATCGTAGCGCGGTAAATCAGGAAGGTGTGCCGGTTCTTGGTGATATTCCCGTTGCCGGCGCATTGTTCCGCCAGCATAACGACCTTATACAAAAAACCGAACTCGTGATCCTGCTGAAAGCGACGATCCTGGAGATGCCTGCCGAGTCTGTTCACGATACTGACAAGGATATTTACCGCGGATTTTCCAGCGACCGGCGCCCGTTTAAATTATAGAGGTTCGCCACATGCCATTTTCCTGGCAGATTGTTCTCTATGTCCTGAAGGCGGCGCTCCGGGACCGGATCATCGTTGCGCTTGCACTATTTTTCATTCTTATTGTTAATCTGGCAATGTTTACCGGATCGGCGGCTGTCATTGAATCCCGCGATTTCGCCGTTGTTTTTGCTGCGGCCGGGTCGCGGCTCGCAGGACTTGCCGGCCTCATCCTCTTTGTTTGTTTCTTTATCCGTCGTTCATTTGAAAGCGGAGATATGGAGCTCATGCTGACACGGCCCATAAGCCGCGGCGCACTCATCCTATCCTATGGACTGGCGTTTTTTATTCTCGCAGCTTTAACCGCTTTTACGGAAGGACTGGCAATTTACAGCCTTTTGCCTTCGCGCTTTGATGAAGCACATCTCTTGTGGGCCTTAAGCATCGGTGTTGAAAACATCATTATGGTGATGGCGTCTTTCTTTTTTGCCATGGTTTTGTCGAGCGCGCCTTTGTGTGTTCTCGCCAGTTTTGCCTTTTATGTGCTGGGCCGCATGATGGGGCAATTTCTTGGCATCGCACAATCGGGAGAAGCTTTTTTTGCACAGACCATTTTGGAGTACAGCATGAAGGCTGTTTCACTGGTTGTGCCGCGTTTTGATTTGCTCGGACAAACCGGTTGGCTTGTTTATGGTGTGGAACAGCAGGGGCCGGGATTTTCCTTTGTATTACTGCAAGGCGCGTTGTTTATCCTCCTTCTTTTTTTCGCCGTCTTTATTGATTTAAGACGCAGGCAGTTCTGAATATGAGTACGATCCAGAGTAACAGGCCGGTTTTTATAATCTTCGCGTGTGTTTTTTTATTGAACGCGGTTTTTGCTGCAGGCGCGTGGAATCTCAAGGCAAAATGGCTCAATGTGCCGCCGGTTCCGGGTGAACACACCGCGAACTTTGCCGGGCTTGGCGATTCTGAGCTGGCGTACCGTTCCATGGGGATCATGCTGCAAAATCTTGGCAACACGGCCGGGCGCACGGTTCCGCTGTTGCATTACGATTACGCCCGGCTGGTGCAGTGGTTCTTCCTGACCAGAAAACTCAGCCCTCATTCCGATTTTGTGCCTTATCTGGCATCTTTTTATTTTGCAGCTGTGCAGGATAAGGATAAGGCACGCGCTCTTGTTGATTATCTCCGCGCGGCAGGAACATCGGCGGAGCCGAATAGCTGGCGCTGGCTGGCGCAGGCTGTTTACATTGCGCGCTTTCAGGTGAAGGATTTTGATCTCGCTTATCGGCTTGCGGATAAACTGGCCCATCATCCGGATCCGAACCTGCCTTTATGGGCGAAGCAGATGCCTGTCTTTATACTCAACGAACGGGGCGACAAAGAAGCGGCGTATATTTTGCTCGTCAGTATCATGAAGGACGGCCTTGGCAAGCTGCCGCTGCAGGAAATCAATGCCTTGCGGGATTATCTGTGCAAACAGGTGCTCACGGAGGAGGAAGGGAGGGCAGATCCGCTGTGCCACAATTAGAACTTATTTAATATGTAAAATAAAGATTGCCTGCCGCAGGGGGCTGTTTTAATGGGATTAAAATGTGTATACTCTTTAATAGATTCTCGTCTATTTCCTTCATTCACAATATTTTTCAGGAGCGCTTCAATGACAGTTATAACTATCCAAAACCGCAGGACTGAACGAGGCTTCACCCTCGTTGAACTTGCCATTGTCATGATCATCATTGGTCTTTTGATTGGCGGAGTTTTGAAAGGGCAGGAACTTATTTCAAACGCACGGGTTACCTCGACTATTGCGGGGATTAGAAACTACGATGTTGCGATCAACACATTCCGGGAAAAATACGCGGCGCTGCCGGGGGATATGCAAAATTCTGGGACAAGGCTTGCAAACTGCACAGGTAGCTGTGTGCCGCCAGCTGCACCTGCAGTCGGGAATGGCCGGATAGATACTAATGACTTTTCTGGCGCACCTGTAGGCGAGAATCTTGCTGCCTTTCAACAATTAAATTCTGCCGACATGATTTCAGGAATAAATCCAAACCTTGGCGCAGTTTGGGGCGGGATATTTCCTTCGTCGCAAATGGGCGGCGGTTTCCATATTGCCTATGTTGCGGCTGCCGCTGGCATTCCAGGTAGTACACCTGTGACCATAAGAACGGGTCACTATCTTGCGCTGCATAACAACCAAGCAGCTGCTGTAACCAACTTAACATCAGCGGTTACCCCAAACCAGGCGTTCCGCGTCGACAACAAGCTGGATGACAGTGTTCCGAC
>JBQTJN010000029.1:0-21683 GCA_052387095.1 Alphaproteobacteria bacterium | reverse complement strand
TTGCTCCGCTCTTTTCATTCGCTCTCAATGACGGTTTAATAATTGGTTTTTAACCAATCCAAAGCGGCCGCATCATCCTTCAAATACGCATCCCAAAAAGCCAGCGATGCGATTGTTATAATATTCTCATGTTCTTCTCGATTGGGATTTTTCTCCAGCTTGCCGCGCGTGCCGTTATAGACCATGTGGTTACCGTGCTGGAGGACCATGAGATATTTATCGGCGGCGCCTGAATTCTCATAGACCGACAGGCGTTTTTCATAGCCGAACCCTTCGATGGGGGAGCCGTCATCGGTGCCGGTCATGTGAAAGAGCGGGATGTCTATGCTGCCAAAAATCTCCGCCGGCGGGGCGTTTGAAATATGATCCATCGGCATGGGGCTGTAGGCGATGCCGGCCGTGAAGCGTTCATCTTTCATGCGAATCAAATGGTTTTGCGTATCCGGGTATTTCTGGCCGGCCATGATTTGCGCCGTAAGGGCGCCAAAGGAATGGCCTGAGATTCCAAGCTTTGATAAATTCATCCTTGGCAAAATGTCGGTGTGTTCGAAGTGCTCGGCTTCGAGTTCAGCCAGCACAAAGGGCACATCTTTAAAACGCTCAAAGCTCATGTCCCGTGTAATTTTGATTCCGCGCAAAATATCCCACGGATGACCCGGTTTGCCTTCCCACAGCGATGCGTCACTGCCGGGATGGGTGATATGGAGAAGGATGTAGCCGTGCGAAGCCACATGCCGCGCGATGAACCCGGCGCCGTCGCGATTGCCGCCATAGCCGTGCGACCAGAGGATCACAGGTACTTTTTCTGTCGTTTCAGGATAATAAAGCTTGTAGGGAATTTTGCGGTTACGCTTTAGGTCCTGAAACTCGCCGCGTTTCAGCAGAACATTGTAAACTTCCGTCATTGCGAGCGCACGAAGTGAGCGCGGCAATCCAGGGACCATAATAACCATTCTGGATTGCCACGTCGGGACTTTGTCCCTCCTCGCAATGACGAGCTTGAAAACATCTACTTTTTCCGGAATTTATCGAGCGAAACGACTTCGCCGCTTTTCTTGCCTTTGCCGCCGCCCTTGGGTGTGCCGCCGCCGGTATCGTCGGGTCTGCCTTCAAGTTCATCGAGAATAGCGAGATCGCTCTCGTCCAGGGAGTCGTTCACAGGCTGGAACTGCAGCGCAAAGTTGACGGACGGATCGGCAAAAATTGTAATCGCTGCGAGCGGGACTTTCAATTTTTCCGGCACGTTGTTGAAAGACAGAGTGACATTCATCACCTCTTCGTTCACCGCAAGGTCCGAGAACTGGTATTGCAGGACGATGGTCATTTCGCCGGGATAGCGGTCGCGCAGGTAATCGGGAATTTTAACGCCTGGATAATCGGTCAGGAAGGTAATGTAAAAATGATGCTCGCCGGCCAGGCCCTTTTCGATGACTTCCTCAACGGAGGTTCTGACCACCCCGCGCAGGGCGTTTTCCACCATCCGGTCATACCGCAATATATCGTCTTCATTGCTCATGGTTCTATGTCGCAAGTCCTCGGGGTAAAATCAAGGGGCCTTTATGACTTATTCATTATTGAGAGGGCTTTACGGCAAGCGGTCTGTAGCCCCCGCGGTAGAAGCCCATGCCGTAGCCTATATTGCGCCCCATGCTTTTCATGGCAAAGCTCTGGGTCTTTAAATCACCCAGTTCCAGGGCCAGCATGGCTGTCTGGTTGAGATAGAGGTCATTATCGCGCTGGATTTCGACAAAAGGTAAGCCCCCCTTAAGCGTCTCGAGGGCTTTTTGCTTGTCGCCGCGCGCCGCGTAAAGGTCGGCCAGCATCTGGCGCGCCGATAGGTGCAGCGGGTCGACATCCAGCGCATGCAGCAATGATTTTTCAGCGGCGCCTATATCACCGGCGGCTTTATAGTAATGGCCCTTCGCATAAAAAATATCGGGATGGCGCGGATTTAAAGTTTCGGCGCGGCGCAGGAAATTCTGCCCCTGCTCGGTGAGCAGGAGACGGTCGTTTTCCGTGAGTCCGTTATCCGGCATTTCGAGCAGGCCGAGCCGCGCGTTCGCAGCGATCAGGTAAACCGACGGGTTCTGACGCTGCGAAATCATTTCAGCTTGTCCCAGCATTTCTTCAAATGCACTTAAGTCGCCGGATTGCGCAGCTTTTTGTGCCTTGTCTGTCAGGAGAAGCGAGCCCTGCATCATCAGGAACAGGAACAGGGCGGCAAACAAGGCGGCAATGGCGGAGCCTTTCAGAATGAGGCGCGATCCCTCCGAAGGCGGGAGGCAGGGCCGAGCCGTTTCGATTTCATTCAGGTTATGCAGCCAGAATGACAGGGTTATGCCCGCCATCATCAGGCAGGGAAAAACATAAAAATTGAATGTAATGTGGCTGTGCAGGATCATGGCGGCGAGACCGCAGGCAGGTATTACGATAAAAATGCGGCGCGGATCGCCGGGCGGAATTTTAAGCATGGTGCGCAAGGTCAGGAACAAGGCCGACAAAGCAAGCGCATAAAATACTATCGGGGCGGCTACGCCCATTTCCGCCCAGAATTGCAACGGGTCGTTATGAACCATAAGGCCGGCTGTTTGCAGATCTGCGCCCCGGTAAGGTGGGTAGTAGAGGTAGAATGTGCCGATGCCGGTGCCGGTCCAGAAATGGTCTTTGATCAGGTCCCCTGTTCCGGTCCAGAGTGCCGGGGAATTCCAGAGCGCGGGCATTTTCCCGGCGACGGTCGCCTCGACTCTTTGTATCAGTGTTAATTCTTCAGGCTGGTGCGATGCGAAGAGGGTACTGAACAACACGATGCCTGCCAGAGCGGCGCCTGCGTATAAAGCCAGATTTTTTCTTTCAATGTAAACATGTTTGCGCAACAGGAAGAGAGAAACGGCCGAAGCGCTGGCCAGTGCAATAAATGCGCCGCGGCTGCCGGTTGTAAACATTGCCAGCAGGACTGTGAGACATAGCAGTGCGAATATTTTTTTATAGCGCGGGTTTTCAGCGCCCAGGAGGCCGCCAAAGCCGAGAAAAAAGAAAAAGGATAAAAGCGCGGCCATGGAATTCGGGTTGGCGAGCGGCCATTCCGTGCGGCCGTAGAACAGCATCTGCGGCATCGATGCATATTGCACAAGGCAGGAAAGACTGAGCAGGAACCCCATGGCCACAAGGTTTTTGATCATTAACGCCTTAAAGAGCGGGTTATTCCACAGCAGAAGGCCCCAGAGAAAAGACAGTGGCAGGACGCTGAAAAAACCGAAGAAAATAAAACTGATGAAACGGATTTCGCCTGTAGCAACGCTGAGCAAAGCCAGCAACCAGAATGCACCGAGCAAACCAGTAACAATTAAAGAGGGGCGCGAACTATTTTGTGAAAACGGGTGCTTCAGAACGATGAACATCAACCCGGTGCTTAAGACGGAGACGCTGAGCGCTACGCAGTAGGCCTCCCGCCCATGAAAAAACATGAGGGCACTTATGAAAGCGGCGAGCCAGAGCAGGGCGTATAGAGCGGGAGGTGAAAAGCGATTCATGAATCTTACTCTAATGGCTTAAATACAAACCCTCAACCACGTCATTGCGAGCGAACAACGTGAGCAAAGCAATCCAGGAGTCAACGTAACAAAGCTGGATTGCCGCGTCGCCCGCGAAGCGAAGCTTCGCTTTTTAAAAGAATAGCAACAAACCTAAGGGTTTGTTGCGGGCTCCTCGCAATGACGGTAAGATGGTATAAGATGGTTTGGAGAAAAAAGTGGCGGCTTCTGTTGCGAGGTGCCGCCGGACCCCACCTTCCCGTGTTACGAGGAAGGGATTGATTTGTAGCAACGTAAAGTGCCGTTAGGCGGCTTTACGAACCTCACCAGCAACAACTAGGTTGTCGTTGGCTGCTACGAACTGATGGTTATCGTTGGCATTTAATTGCCTGGACCATTACGGCGGTTACCATGCCGAACGCCGAAAAATACTTTTATTACGCGTGTCGATCCTGTTTCGGCCCCGCCGCCTGAAAGATAAAAGAAAGTCTTTCAAGTGGTGGAGCCGCCGGGTACTGCCCCCGGGTCCACTGGCGCTTATTCCGTATCCACGTTTAGCGTCATAACCGGGAGCAAGCCCCCGGTACCTATTATTATAGCGTAAATCTGCCTCAAGTCAAAAAACCCGTCTTAACGGGTTGCTTTTGCTGTAAAAAAGACCAGTTTGTTCAAGATATAGAGAGGCTCAACCATGAAAAACAGCACTTTAACAGCCGGGGTGGTCTTTTTGGCTTTATGCGCCGCCGGCAGGGTGGAGGCCCAGATGAATACGCCCAAGACCTACAATAAGACGCAAGAATCGGTGAGCAAGCTGACCGAAATCCAGAAATATGTGACTCAGCATGACGGTACGGAAGAGCCGTTCAATAATGCCTACTGGGATAATCACGAGGACGGGATCTATGTCGATGTCGTGAGCGGTGCACCGCTATTCTCCTCTCTCGATAAATATGATTCCGGCACGGGCTGGCCGAGCTTTTCCAAGCCGATCGACAAGGACGTGACAGTCGAGAAAACGGATGAAAAATTGTTCATGAAACGCACCGAGGTGCGCTCCCAGCATGGCGACTCGCATCTGGGTCACGTGTTCGAGGATGGGCCGAAGGATAAAGGCGGCTTGCGCTACTGCATGAACTCGGCGAGCCTGCGCTTTATCCCGAAGGATAAGTTAGAGGCTGAAGGTTACGGTGAATACGCGAAATTGTTTGAGAAGAAGTAATTTCAGCCAACCGAATCGGGAATTAATCTGCCGCTTGTGGTGAGGTTTCCAGACGAGGTTGATGCTGGTGGGGCCGTAACGGATTTTTCCGGTACCTCAATTTTTTCGTGCAGCAATTTATGGTCGCTGGTTTCAAGTGCATCCGCAATTCTGCGAAGTTTAAAAGTCAGACCCAAGGAAATCCGGCTTCTCAAAGGAGTTGCAAGATCATTCGCGGTCAATTCATAATTTGTGCAGAAATTTTCAAAATTAACATTATGTGAAGTGCAGAGCGCGCGAATGTTGTCACCCATCATATCTGAGGACTGAATTCTTTCTCTTTTCAGGCCGATCTTGGCGCTTTCCACGAAAAGGCTCAGTGCAAGCGCTTTAAATTTATCCGTGTTTGAAGCGGGCATGCTGTTCCCTGCAAAATTATGTTATATGAAGGTTCTATCATAAATGGGGGCGTTTCGTCAAAATTGTATAGTTTACTGGATTGTCGCCCCCGGCTTTGGCCGGGGGCGCAATGACGGTGGATACATAATAAACGTCATTGCGAGGAGGCCTGAAAGGCCGACGTGGCAATCCAGTCTTAATAAAACTTGACAAAACAGGAATAAAGTCCTACAATAAACCCATGAAAAATTTAAACAAACAGGCGCCGGAGGTGCGGATAATAAAAAAATCTCGGAACGAACTGAAGAGGACTATAGGAATGAAAGAGAAAACAAAGGGTTGGACAGAAGAGCGGCGACGGGCCCAGGCAGAGCGGATCCGGCAGGTGCAACCCTGGCTCAAATCCACCGGGCCCAGGAGCGTTGCTGGTAAAGAGCACAGCATACGCAATGCGTTGAAACACGGGCGCGAATTAAAAGAGATGCAGGACCTGAAAGAAATTTTGCGTGTGCAAAGACATTTTACTACTTTGCTCCGTCAAACCATGGGATTAAAGTGAATCCCATGCGTCAATATCTTGATCTCATGCGCCATGTGCTCGAAAAGGGCGCCAAAAAAGAGGACCGGACCGGCACCGGCACTTTGAGCGTCTTCGGCCACCAGATGCGGTTCGACCTGGCGGATGGATTCCCCTTAGTCACCACCAAGAAATGCCATCTGCGTTCGATCATTCATGAATTGCTGTGGTTTCTCGCCGGGGATACGAATACCAAATATCTCAAAGATAACGGCGTCGGCATCTGGGATGAGTGGGCTGATGCGGACGGCAATCTCGGTCCTGTCTACGGATATCAGTGGCGCTCATGGCCGAGCGCGGACGGGCGGCATATCGACCAGATTTCAAATGTTATCGATCGCATCAAGGTTAACCCGGATGACCGGCGCCTGATTGTCTCGGCCTGGAATGTCGGCGAGATTTCAAAAATGGCGCTGCCACCCTGCCACGCATTTTTCCAGTTCTATGTTGCGGATGGAAAATTATCCTGCCAGCTTTACCAGCGCAGCGCCGATATTTTCCTCGGCGTGCCGTTTAACATCGCATCCTACGCGCTGCTCACGATGATGGTGGCGCAGGTGACGGGCTTAAAGCCGGGGGAGTTCATCCATACCATGGGCGATGCGCATCTTTATTCCAACCATATGGACCAGGCCAGGCTGCAGCTTTCGCGAGAGCCGAAGCCTTTGCCGGAAATGCATTTGAATCCGCATGTTAAGAGCATTTTCGATTTCAAATTCGAGGATTTCGAGCTCGTGGGGTATGAAGCCCACCCCCATATCAAAGCGCCGGTGGCCGTCTGACTTTTTCCTTTTTGTCCGATTTCTGCTTTTTGGGCGGCCTGATGCGCATTTTTTTGAAATCGGCACGCTTTAAGAATGTTTCCACACCGGCTAGGTCGGCGCTTTCGTAAATATCGGGTTTGCCGACCATGATCCGGGCTGCCGTGACCTGTTTGAAGCTGAAAGCTACGACCAGTAATTCCCGTACATATGTTTCGATCAGATCGGTATGGGGATTCCGGCTCCAGCCTTCCACGGTTTGGTGGATCCGGTCATAATCGATGATGTTTCGTTCTGTGACTTTTCTCAAATATGAAACCGGTTCGGCGTAAAGCTCAATACTCACGCGAAGCCCCTGTGTGCTTTGCTTTTCGCGGGCAAGAATTCCGATACGCGTCTGCACGTATATGTCGCGGACGAAGATGGAAACGTATGATGGGGGGGCTTGCATGCGCATAGGAATATATGAAAGAAAAGGAAATGGCAAAGATCCATATTTCAGCTATTGCGGCCATGTCGGAAAACCGGGTGATCGGGGTGGATAACGGCCTGCCCTGGCATATCCCCGCGGACTTCAAATTCTTCAAGGCAACCACGCTGGGGCGCCCGGTCATCATGGGACGTAAATCCTACGAATCACTGGGTCAGAATTTGCCGGGACGCGCCAATATTGTCATCACCCGTTCCGGGAACGGACCCGTAAAAATCAATGACACGGAAGGGCCGTTTGTCTTTGAATCCGTCAAGGACGCGATCGAGGAAGCGCGCAAGGTGGCGATGCGTGACCGTGTCGACGAAATTTTTATTATCGGCGGCGGCGAGATTTTCCGCCAGACTTTGCCGATCACCGACCGCATGTACCTGACGCTTGTTCATAAACGTTATGACGGGGACGTTACATTCCCCGAGTTTGACCGGAATGACTGGGCTGTTACGCGCGAGGAGCGTCATGAGGGCGACCCGGCTTTTACGTTTCTGACGTTTGAGCGAAAGCGCGGCTAATCGTCGCCGCGATCCCGTCGAAAATTTCGAAGGCACCGGGTTTGCCCGCATCGCTGTTTTTCCTGATATCAATATTGAGCGGGATTTCGCCCAGGAACGGCACGCCGAGTTTTTCGGCTTCCGCCTTCGCGCCGCCATGCGCGAAAATATGATCCTCGTGGCCACAGGACGGGCATTTATAATAGGACATGTTCTCGATGATTCCGAGTACGGGCGAGCCGACTTTTGCGAACATGGCGCAGGCCTTGCGGGCGTCGATCAGGGCGATGTCCTGCGGAGTTGAAACAATGACGACGCCCGCCAGGGGGACTTTCTGCGCCATCGTCAATTGCGCATCGCCCGTCCCGGGCGGCATATCGACCACCATGATATCGAGCTCGCCCCATTCGACATCGCGCAGAAGCTGGACAATCGCGGTTTGCACCATCGGGCCGCGCCAGATCAGCGGCGCCTCGTCCTTGACCATGAAGCCGATCGACATGACTTTCAACCCAAGAATTTCAAACGGTTCGATCTTGCCGCTTTCGCCTTTTGGTTTTTGTCCCTGCAGCCCGAGCATGTGGGGAATCGAGGGGCCGTAAATATCCGCATCGAGCAGACCGGTTTTCAAACCCGATTTCGCCAAAGCCACGGCGAGATTGACGGCGACCGTCGATTTTCCGACGCCGCCTTTGCCGCTTGCCACGGCGATAAATTTTTTGACGCCGGGGGCGAGCGGTTTTGAGACAAGATCCTTAGGCGTTTTCTCCGCCGTCAGCACGGCGCTAACCTTGCCGATGCCGGGAAGAGATTGTACGGCGGCCTCAGCCTGCTGGCGTAGCGATTCCAGTTTTGCACCCTGTTTTGGATCAACCTCGATCATGAAGACGACATTATTTCTATCGTCGACCTGCGCGCCCGTAATCATGCCGCGCGCGACAATGTCCTCGCCGTTTTCGCCTGTCCTGATATTACGCAAAGCCTTCAGGACTTTATCCTGAGTAATCTTGCCCATATTCTTGCTTTCTTCTTAAGAATGACTATGGTTATAAAGCGTTTAACGAAAATCTGAAAGAGCGTGTTAATGCCTGACAACGACAATTCCGGCAACAAGCGTAAAAATCCATGGGCACGGCCGGGTGGCGGCAATGACGGGCCTCCACGTTCCGGCGGTGACGGCTGGAAGCCGGGCGGCGGTGGACGCGGTCCGCAGGAACCGCCGGATATAGACGAGATGCTGCGCCGGGCGCAGGCCAATTTCCGCTCCATTATGCCGGGCAACTTTCATAATGGCCGCATGGCCGGCCTGATCGCGCTGGCGATTGTCGCTCTCTGGTTCGCCAGCGGGATTTTTATCGTACAGCCGGGCGAGCATGCCGTTGTGCAGCGTTTCGGCGAATGGGTGCGCACGCAGGACCAGCCGGGTGTCGGTTATCACTGGCCCGTGCCGATCGAAACCCGCACGAAAGTCAATGTCAGCGAGATCCGCCTGATGAATATCGGTTTTATAGAGGCAGGCTATAATGGCGCCACGCGCCGCGACATTCCCGAAGAAAGCCTGATGCTGACGGCGGACCGCAATATTGTCGATCTCAATATTGTCATCCAGTGGAACGTCAAATCGGCAGAGGAATTTCTGTTTAATGTTGATGACCAGGAAAATACAATCAAGAAACTGGCCGAAAGCGCAATCCGCGAAGTGGCCGGGCAGACGGCCATGTTCCCGATCATCACCAACCAGCGCAAGCAGGTGGCCGATCGCACAAAAGATATCGTCCAGACGAACCTGGATGCTTATAAATCCGGCGTGAATATCACGCAGGTTCTGATCGAGAAGGCGGAGGTACACCCGGATGTCCAGGCTGCGTTCCAGGATGTGCAGTCGGCCAAGCAGGATGCGGAAGATGTGCAGAACCGCGCTGAAGCCTACCGTGAAGATATTCTACCCAGAGCGCGGGGCACAGCAATCCAGATGCAGCAGGAAGCCGAAGGCTACCGCCAGACGACCGTGGCGCAGGCAAAAGGCGACGCGGACCGTTTCAACGCCGTTTATGAAGCCTATTTAAGCGGTGAGGATGTGACGAGAGAGCGCATCTATATAGAGACAATGGAAGATGTCCTGCGCAGCACGCAGAAAACCATTCTCGGCCTGCAGCCGGGCAGCGGGGTTGTGCCGTATTTGCCGCTGGGTGAGCTGAACAGGACGAAAAGCGTGGTTATGCAGAAACAGGATGCGCCTGTCGATCCTATGGCAGAGGGGCAATAAGGATATAAACATGAAAAAACATATTGTTTTCACTTTTGCGATCCTCGCTTTGACTCTGATTGTGATTTCGCAGTCGCTGTTTATCGTCGACCAGCGCGAGCAGGCCATTGTATTGCAGCTGGGCAATCCTGTCGGCAATGCGGATGATACTTCGAACTTTATTAAGGGTCCGGGCCTGCATGCCAAGCTGCCCTTCATCCAGAACGTGCGTTATTTCGACCGCCGCATTCTCTCTGCCGATCCGCCGCCGGCACAGGTGGTTATTTCCAGCAATCTTTTGCACGCTCTGACGCCGCGCCCGGTTTCGAAACCGGCGACGACCTCCAAACATGCGGCGCCATCTGCCGAGCCTGCGGGGCCGCAACTGCCTGAACCCGCGCCGACACTGGAAGACGGACCGGTGATTGAAAATGTCACGGGGGAGCCGATCATCGTCGATACCTTCGTGCGTTACCAGATTATTGACCCGCTGCAGTTCCTGAAAACCCTGCGGACGGTGGAAAATGCCGACTCGCGCCTGATTAATGTTCTGAACGATGCCACCCGCGCGGTGCTTGGCCAGACGACGCTGCAGGAATTATTGTCTTCCGACCGCGACGAGATCATGAGCGAGATCCGCGACCGCGTCAACCGCAAGATCGAGGAAGACCGCCTCGGCATTAAGGTTGTTGATGTGCGGATTGTGCGCGCCGACCTGACACCGGAACTTGGCACATCGACGGTGCGGCGCATGATTTCCGAATTGAAGGAACGGGCTACCGAAACCCGGGCGAAGGGCGAAGAGCGCGCGCTCGAGATCCGCTCGACGGCGGACAAGGAGCGCTCCGTCCTGCTGGCCGATGCCAACCGCGACGCGCAGATCATCAAGGGCGAGGGCGATAACGAGGCGATCAAGCTCTACACGGCGGCGTTCAACAAGGACAAGGATTTCTATAAATTCACCCGGACCATGGAAGCCTACCGCAATGTGCTGGGCGACCCGGAAACGCAGATGATCCTCTCGCCGCAAAGCGACTTCCTGCATTATCTCGAGGATTCGTCGTTGCGCTAAGTGTTATTATAGAAAAGCACTTTTTGCCCCGTTGACCGCTTCATCGGCAAAGCCTAATTTACGTCCTCCTTATCACCCTTGTGAGGTCTCATGCGTAGCGCCACCCGTCTTGTTTTTGCCGTCACCCTCACTGCAATTTCGGCTCTCGGCTGGCAGCAGGCGCAGGCGCTCAGCGTATTTCCGAAAAAAGAAGTAACGAAAGTCGTTGCTGAAACGCCGGAGAGCTTTGCCGATGTCGTTGAAAAACTTCTGCCGGCGGTTGTGAATATTTCCTCGACAATGAAGGCTGAAGAGTTGCCCCCGGAAATGATGCCCGAACTGCCGATGCCGCAATTCCCGGAAGGATCACCGCTCGAGGATTTTTTCCAGGAATTCATGGAACGCCGCGGCCAGATGGGTGAAGAGCAGATGATCCCGCAGGCCTCTTTAGGATCCGGCTTCGTCATTGATGCCGAAAAAGGCTATATCGTTACCAACAACCATGTTGTCAAAGATGCTGATGAAGTACGCGTAACGTTCCATGACGACCAGACCCTGCCGGCCGAGGTTGTGGGGCGTGATGAGAAAATCGATCTGGCGCTGATCAAGGTTACGGGCAAGAAAAACCTGACCGCCGTGAAATTCGGCAATAGCGATGTCCTGCGCGTCGGCGACTGGGTGGTTGCAATTGGAAACCCGTTCGGCCTGGGCGGGACTGTGACAGCCGGGATCGTCTCGGCGCGCCAGCGCGATATCAATTCCGGGCCGTATGATGATTTCATCCAGACGGATGCTTCCATCAATCGCGGTAATTCCGGCGGCCCGATGTTCAATACCCAGGGCGAGGTGATCGGCATCAACACGGCGATCTTCAGCCCGTCCGGCGGGTCGGTCGGGATCGGTTTTGCGATTCCATCAGCGCTCGCCTCACCGGTTGTCCGGCAGCTGGTTGAGTTCGGATACACCCGCCGCGGCTGGCTGGGGGTTCGCATCCAGAATGTAACGGACGAAATAGCAGAGAGTCTGAGCCTGCCGGATATGCATGGCGCTCTGGTTTCCAGCGTGACGCCGAAAGGCCCGGCGGCAGCGGCGGGTCTCCAGCCCGGCGATGTCATCACGGAATTTGGCGGTCAGAAGCTGAATGCCATGCGCAACCTGCCGCGCATCGTGGCGGAAACAGCTATCGATGCCGAGGTTGAATTGACCTATTGGCGTAACGGCAAGGTCGCCAAGGCGAAGGTCAAAGTCGGTGAGCTGGAAAAAGCCGAGGAAGAGGGATTGCTGGAAACCGCCGGTACGGCGCCCGTAAGCGAGGGCGTTGGAGTTGAATCCATGGGCGTCACAGTGCAGGCGGTGTCCAATATGAACCGCCAGACTTACGGTCTTACGCCGGAAGTTGCAGGCGTGGTGATCACTAAAGTCACGCCAGGTTCCGAAGCCGCGGAGAAAGGCTTGCTTGAAGGTGACGTCATCGTCGAGATCAACCAGCAGCCTGCGGCGGATCCGGCGAAGGTCCAGGAACTTCTCGATGCGGCTGTAAAAAGCGGACGTAATTCTGTGCTGCTGCTGATAAACCGCCAGGGCGATATCCGTTTTGTTGCTGTGCGTTTGAAAACACCGGAAACTTCCGTCCTGAAAGAAGAGAGCAAAGAAAAAGCGAAGACGACCGAGAAGCTCAAGGCGGAAAAGCCGAAAGTGGAATGATCAGGCGAGGGCGATTTCCTGTCGGAGGTCGCCTATTGCCTCCAAGATTTTTTCAATTGTGCCGGATTTTATCTGATGTTCATTTTCCGCGGCAACCAGCGTTTTGCAGGAAAAACCTCTTTCCTTGAAAACTTCGTGAAGTGTTTTTGCGCCCAGTTTATTTGAAAAATTATCATGTTCGTTGCGCACGATTATGACCGGGGGCTTATATGAAGCTTGTTCCAAAATACTATTGAGTTGGTTTGTGTTTTTCCCGGCGCTATTAAGGAAAGCACGTGTCAGTTTAATATCATTCTTGTCCATGCCCTGCTTGCTCTCAGAGAAATAATAACCTTTGAAAAACAATTGCAGGCGTAATTGTTTTTGTTTTTTCTCAGGAAGTTTTTCAATCGCTTTAAGGACTTTTTTCTGAATAAAATCGGGCGCCGGAACGGCACTCACCAGGCCAACTGTCATTTTTTCAATTGCACGTGCGGCAATATTGATACCATAGGAGTTCGAAACAAAAATATGATTCCGTGCAGGGGCGAATTTCTCAATAACGCGTTTTGTATCTTCAACAAAACTTTCAAAAGTAAATTTATCGCGGGTTTTTTCTGTATATCGCGTACCGCTGTAATCAAAAGCAATAACCGATGTATTTTGCGCGGCGAGCGCCCGGTAAAACTGCATATTGGCTTCGTTGCGTATGCCGGTGGATTGGAACCCCGGTACAATAATGCAAATTGTCCCTTCACTATAAGGATTGTAAATATTTACAGGCGCCCTGTGCGTGCGGATGATGCCGTAGCGCAGAATCGTTTCAACAGGCGCGTAGAGTGTTGTATTTTCCGGGGCAGAATCTAACATGAGTCCCTATTCTTTTTTATATGACAATTTCGTAGTGAGGATCATTTGTCAAGCATTCACATCGTAGCCGGACCGACGGCCAGCGGGAAATCAGCTTACGCTCTTGATTTAGCGGTCAAAAAGAACGGCGTTATCGTCAATTGCGATTCCCTGCAGATTTATGACGGGTTACCGATCCTGACGGCGCAGCCAGGCGTCGATGACAAAGATGCTGCTCCTCACGAATTGTACGGCGTATTGCCGCCGGGTAAAACCTGCTCCGCCGGTACGTGGCGCGAAATGGTGGGGCCGGTCATTGATAAAATCCTGCGGAAAGGAAAAACGCCGGTCATCACCGGCGGCACCGGGCTTTACATCAAGGCGCTGACCGATGGGCTCTCGCCGATTCCCGATATTCCGGATGATGTGCGGGCAGCAGCGCGGGACATGCACGCGAGGCTCGGCAACCCAGACTTTTATGAAGAATTGAAAAAGCGCGATCCTCTCATGGCGGCGCGGCTTGCGCCGGGCAATACCGTGCGACTCATACGGGCGTGGGAGGTGATCGAGCATACAGGGCGCAGTCTTGCCGACTGGCAACAGGAGGCGCGGCTTGCGCCGCCCCCCGGGTGGAATTTTAAAATTCACAAGATCATGCCGGAACGCGAAGAACTGAATGCGCGTTGCGACCGGCGTTTTGAAATGATGATGGATAGGGGCGTGCTGGATGAAGTCGCAGCTTTTGATGAAGCGATTGAAAGAACGGCTATGCCGGCGGATGCGCCGCTCACGCGGGCGCTGGGTTTCAAGGCCTTGAGGGCTTATCTGCGCGGGGAGATCAGCCGGGAGGAGGCGGTCGGACGCGGCCAGACCCAGACCCGCCAGTATGCCAAGCGGCAACTGACATGGTTCCGGCACCAATTATAGGGTGGGCAGAGGCCGCTTTGTCCTTTATAAATTCGGAAGATAATTCTTGCAGGAGATAGACATGAAAACGAAGATTTTTCTCTTTTTGCTCTGTGGTATTTTTCTGGCTGGCTGTATCAGCCGCGAAGATGCCGATGCAAAACTGGCACGCGGATGTGCAGCGGGCGCGCAGATCCTGATGACGGACGGATTTACGATCAAGGAAACCAAGGGCCAGACATTCCGTGAATCCCCGGAATTCGGCAAAGGCTACCGCGAGGTAAATCTTTCAATCCTGGAGAGCGATGAGTGGACTAACAATGATAAAGATATTATTTGCGTCTTTTCCGAAGAGTTCGGGTTTTTCGGCATGGCCTATACAGCCGCGATCTACCAGATTCAGAAAGACGGCCAGATCTACGGCCGCTCAGGTGATCAAATCCTCGGCACCATGGAAGACCACCTGAAGCTGATGGAAGCGGTTGAGCGGGAGATGAATTAAGACCATGACTTCTGCGCCGCTGCCCGTTTATACCGATCAGGATTGTGATTCCGCCTTAGCGAGCGGCCGCAAAATCGCCGTGATCGGGTATGGATCGCAGGGACAGGCGCATGCGCAGAACCTGAAAGATAGCGGTGTGCGGGATCTTAAAGTCGCCTTGCGTGACGGTTCGGCTTCTGCAGAGAAAGTGAAAGAGGCGGGTCTGGAAGTGACAACACTTGAAGACGTCGCTGCGTGGGCGGATGTCGTCATGATGTTATTGCCGGATGAATACCAGGCCGATCTTTACCGCGACGTGCTGGCGCCGCATATGAAGAAAGGCGCGGCGCTGGGTTTTGCGCATGGGCTTAACGTGCATTTCGGATTGATTAAACCGCGCGCTGATCTCGATGTTTTTCTGGTGGCGCCGAAAGGTCCCGGGCGCGGCGTGCGCGCTGAATACCTAGCGGGACGCGGCGTACCTTGTTTGATTGCCGTGGCGCAGGACGTCAGCGGGACGGCAAAAAATCTTGCCCTGTCCTATGCTTCTCTGATCGGCGGCGGGCGCAGTTGCATTTTAGAGACCCGTTTCAAGGACGAATGCGAAACGGACCTGTTCGGTGAGCAAAGCGTGCTGTGCGGCGGTATTCCCGCGCTTATCAAGGCTGGCTATGAAACGCTGGTCGAAGCAGGCTATCCCTCCGAGATGGCATATCTTGAATGCCTGCATGAAGCGAAACTGATCGTGGACCTGATTTGCGAGGGTGGCATTGCACATATGTATGCTTCCGTTTCCAACACGGCGGAATATGGTGGCATTACACGCGCCACCCGCGTTATCTCCGGCGATACGAAAGAAGAAATGCGACAAATCCTGGATGAAATTTCATCCGGAAAATTTGCGCAGGAATTTATGGGCGGCAACAAAGAGAGACTTTTGAGCCTGAAGGAGTTGCGTGAACAGGAAGCACGGCATCCGGCGGAGGAAGTCGGGGCACGTTTGCGCATGCTCATGAAAGGCCGGCACAGCTAGATTATTTCCATGGAACAGATTCTCCCCGCTCCTGTTAACGGCCCTGTACCGCCGCCGCACACAGACCGCGTCATGCGCGGCATTTCTTTTGGAATCGGTGCGTTTTTCCTGCTTACCGCTATGCAGGCGGCGGCCAAAACATTGTCCGAAACACACAGCATAATAGAGATTGCCTTCTACCGGAACATGCTGGGCCTGGTGCCGCTGGTGATTTACATGCGGGCCCGGGGTCACAGGATTTTCACGCGGCCCAAAAAACCAGGGTTTGTTTTTCTGCGCGTTCTTCTCGGCAGTACCGGGGTCATCATCACATTTGCCGCCGTCAAATACCTGCCGATGGCGGATGCGACCGTTATTTTCTTCACCGGTATCCTGATGACGCCGGCGATGGCATATTTTTTTCTCGGGGAATATATAGGTCCGCACCGCTGGGCGGCCATTATTGTTGGTCTTGCCGGTGTCGCTCTCATGCTTCACCCAAGCGGGGAGGGGCAGTTGCTTGGTTTTATCCTGGCCTTCACTGCTGCGTTCTTGCAGGGCGCGACAGCTGTTATTTTGCGTCACCTGCGTTCAGAGACGTCGATTTCCGTCACATTTTATTTCCTGCTCTGCGGTATGGTCATCTCAGGCGTGTTCATGCCCTTTGTTGCGAGCATTCCCGATCCATCTTCGTGGGCGCTGTTTATTTTTGTCGGTTTCGCCGGGGCGCTGGGGCAGTACCTGATTACGCGGGCTTACAGTTCGGCACCGGCATCGGTCATCGCACCGTTCGGTTATAGCGGCCTGATCTGGGCCAGCCTGTTCGATATATGGCTGTGGGGTTATGTGCCTGGCTGGAGCATTTATGCGGGCGGACTGATTATTGTTTTATCAAATCTTTATATCGGTCACCGCGAAAGGCTGGTTGCCTGCCGGGGCGGAATGCTTTGATTTGATTGGGGAAGCCAGAAAAAAATTGTTGAGGTTCAAAGCTTCTGTTATTATTCATAACGATGACATATGAAGAAGAACAGAAGGCTGTGCGCGGTACAGTCAAATACAGGACGAACCAGATCAGAACAGCCGCAAGTGGTTTGGATATGATTCCTTTTATCGGTGGGGCAATTGCCGCGTTTATGTCTGCAACAGCCGGACTTGTCGATACAGCCGTAGCCGCCAAACATCGTGACGGTAAAGAAATTGCGAAGGAAATTGTTGCGGGAGGCGCGGAAACTTTTTACCGGACTTTGCCTGTCCTTCAGTATGTCAAGCTTATTGGCAAGGCCGCCAATACCCGGCTGGGGCGCCACTTTCTGGAGAAAGCCGGCGTTCATGTTGGTAATACCGATTTGGCAAGATTAATAAGACGAACAATAGAAAATATTTTTGATGACGCTGCATCGGATAGATCAGATCAGATCCCGCCACCGCCCGATGATCAGCCTCAGATCGAACCTCCTAAATAATCACTGCAAAACCAGGCCGTTTTTCGTGTAAACACCGAACGGCTTTTTCGCCGGGCCGTAATGCATGAAAAACATGCCCCCTGTGTTATTCGTGTAACCATACGCGGCATCGAGATAGGCGGCGACGCGGTTCATATCGCGGTTTGAAAGCTTCATAAAATTCTCGCCGACTTCGATCACCGGCGTTTTGCCGTTCGATGTCTGCCCGACCAAAAGACCATTCCGGTAAAAACCGTCAACTACGGCTTGTGGATTGCCGCGGTTTTCCGTCCATTCATCCGGAGTCCATTCATCCTTTACGGCCGGCCAGGTCTTGCCGTCATTAAGCCCGGGGCGCACAAAATCGGGGTTGCTGCGGTCGCCGCCGAAAATGCGGCTCTGCATGGCGTTCAGCTGGGCGTGAGCGGGCAAAACCCAGAAGACCAGTAAAAACAGGGGTAAAAAGCGAAATAAAATCATAGGCTTATCCTTCGGTATCTTCTCAATGCCTCGTTAACGCTTTTTATGATATTATAAAAGCATGATCAGTGCCATTACTTCAGCGCTTTCCGGATTGCAGGCCGCCACCAAGCAGGTCGCGCAAAGTGCCGAGCGTATCGCCAACAGCACAGATCCCTCCACCCAGATCGAGGATATCATCAATATCAAGCTCGCCGAGGCGTCTTTCAAGGCGAATGTCGGCACATTAAAAGCTGAGCGGGAACTGACGGACGAGCTGTTCCGCATTTTCGACGAAGAAGTCTAATCATCTTTCCAATCCCGTTTTTTTGACCGATACTCTTGGACATGAAGTTCGTTTTCTTCGGCTATGATTTCATGCTGCCCGCTGTGCGCCGCCTGATCGCGGACGAGCATGAACTGTGCGGTGTTTTCACGTTTGAATGCGACAATATTTTTAATTTCAACCGTGACCTGATCGCGCTGGCGGAAAAGCTGGATATCCCTGTTTCTCTGGAGCCGCCAAGCCTTGCGGATATTGAACGGTTTATAGAAGCCAGCGTGCAATGTTTTTTCGCCGGCGGGTATCTTTATAAAATTCCGCCTGTCGATGCGGCGCGTGCCTATGCCATCAACCTGCATCCCAGCCTGCTGCCGAAAGGGCGCGGGTTTATGCCGACACCGCATATCATCATCGATCACCCGGAAGCTTCGGGTTTTACCATTCACAAATTAAGCGAAGCGTTTGATGCGGGCGATATTCTCTACCAGGAGGGTTTGCCTGTAGGTCCGCGCGAAACGGTGGAAACTTTGTCAGGCCGGATTGCGGAGCGCGCACCCGATGCGCTGAGCCGCGTGATGCGCCACCTGCCGCGCTTCTGGGAGCAGGCCAAGCCGCAAAACGAGGCAGAGGCCAGCATTTTTAAAATGCCGTCTGAAGTTATGCGGACGCTCGAGTGGACTAAAGGCACGGATCATATCGACCGCACAGCGCGGGCCTTCGGGCATTACGGGTGCCTGGCGCGGTTTGATAACAGCCTATGGATTGTTACGGGCCTTGAAGTCTGGGCCGACGCGCACAAAAACCGGCCCGGAGATGTCGTTTCCAAAGAAAACGGCGAAATCATCATCGCCGCCAGCGACGGTTTTGTGCGTTTGAAAGAATTTCAGAAAGTTCAAATCTAAGTTTTAACGCTTTTGTAGAGGTAAAATGTCTTCTGCAGCGGATAAAGCGTTTTTACCTCACTCGACTCCGCCGGTTCCCAGCCGGCTTTCAGGGCAAATCTGTTGGAGATGGCAATGGCGCCGGGTTTGAGTTCCTGACGCAATTTTTTGCCGATGCGGCCTATTTCATAGAGCGTCAGGTAAAAAACTACGGCGTCAGTGCCGGAGAGATCGAAGGAAAAAAAGTCGCTCTTTTTATAATCAAGATTTTCGAGCCTGTAAAAATTCTTTAGCATTCGCGACCATGTGTATGATTTAGCGGATATTTCAATGCCGACAACTTTTGCCTCGGGCAGGGCGCGGGCAATTTCGCGCGTGAAGAGGCCGTTTCCGGAGCCAAGATCGATAATCGTGTAGGGCTTCGAATTGGCGGTATCGCGCTGTTCTTTCAGTAATTGAATGATTTTTTCCTGACGGCGGGCGCGGTTTTGATATTGGGAACGCCTTTATTGAAAAAAAGAATATAGGCGTTCCAGATCAGTAGCGCTAAAAGCAGCCATGATAAAAAATCATTAATAGGTTCAAAATAAGACATGGGAGTGTGTTATAGGCCGGCCGCCGCGCGGGCGGCAAGAAATTTCCCCCATACAAAGGTATTGCCATAATTTTTGCTAAATCACTGGTTTAATTTAAACTTCCGCAGCGCAGCACATGATTTTTTGCAGGCCCCCTTCGGGAGGCGTATATTTAGGTCCGTGCAAAAATCAGCAACAGGGGAGCGAGTGATGAGAGCATATGGTACACCGGGCGGCGGCGTTATGTTTGTCCCTGACGAAATTGACAACGTTGCTGCGAAAAAAGCCTGCGCTCTCGCAAACGAGAAAAAAATTCTGAGAAAAGATCCTGCGCCTGAAGCAGAGAAGCGTTTTTCTCTTTTCGGCCGGCGCCGCAAGAATGAAGGCTATATACAGAAAGCTGCCTAGGACGCCCGGTCCAATACATATACATCATCATAGCCCATGGTGCGCATGAATTGTGCGGCTTTCAGGCTGCGCATATTGGCGGTGCAGGCGAAAGCAAGGGGCTTGTTTTGCGGGAGTTCGTTATAGCGTGCGGAAATTGAATCCAGGACCATGTGCAGCGCGCCGGGAATCGGGTCTGCAGCGACTTCCTCATCGGTGCGGACATCTATGATCACGCAGCCCCTGGTACGAACCTGTTCATCGGGTAGAATTTCAACCGGCTTCATTTTTCCGTTTTCCTCTGGCTTCATGGCACTTGCGCTACATGTAACGCAGTCGGAGTTTTTTACAAGCGTGATGCGCTGCGTGCGGAATTTTTTCAGGTCGGCGGAGAGGGCGAGACCGGGCGCTACATTATCAAGGCCGAGCAGAAGGCACAGCGCTATGTGTGCTTGGTACAGCCCGGCAAGGCCGGCCGCGGTGCCTAAAATCCCGGCTTCGCTGCAATTACAGGCCTCGAACGGGATTTCCGGGAAGAGGCAGGTATAGCAGGGCGCATCCGCTTCATATCCTGCAAACACGGCGATCAGCACGTTGAAATGCTCGACGCTGGCAGAGATAAGCGGGATTTTGGTGCGGATGGATATTTCATTGAGCAGGATCTTGGTTTCGAAATTATCACTGCCATCGAGCAGCAGGTCAAATCCGGCGCAGAGTTCATCGCCATTGTCCAGGGTCAGCTTTTCTGCTAGACCACGTACATCTATATCCGGGTTAAGCGCGCGTAAGTAATCAGCGGCGCATTGTGCTTTTGACTGGCCAACACGGTCATCGCGGAAGATTGTCTGGCGGTGAAGATTATCGCGGCTCACACTATCATGATCGATAATCGTGATATGACCCATGCCGGCGCCAGCGAGATAGGGCAGTGCAGCCGTGCCGAGTCCGCCCGCCCCGATCATGATAATACGCGCAGATTGCAGCTTTTGCTGCTGCGCCGGACCTATCTCCGGTAATGCCATTTGCACTTTGTAGCGGCCTTTGAAGTCATTCTGAGGAAGCGAAGCGACCGAAGAATCTTTATGCCATTGTTCAGATAAATCCTTCCATGCGGGGTTTTTCGATTCAACTAATTTATTTTTTTTCTTTCTGAGCCAGCCTTTGATTTCTTTTTCTCTTTGTATGGCTAATTCCGGGCTTCCGAATTCTTCAAAATAAACAAGTTTTTCTACATTATATCTTGAAGTAAATCTTCTTATTAATTTATTTTTATGTTCGTATTTTCTTTTTTCAAGATTATTAGTAAAGCCAATATACATGACTTTATTATTTTTGTTCGTTAATATATAGGCGTAATATCTTTTCATTATTGGCACGAGATCCTTCGCTTCGCTCAGGATGACTCCTTGAGTGTTTGGTGCCAGAAGGGGCGATCGATCATGGGTGTTGAGGGGCTCGCGCTTTCCTGAGCCTCAATAATCCCGGCCAGAAATGCTTCGTGCCCTGCTTCGATGGATTGTGCAAAGGCGCATGCCATTTTGACCGGGTCATTGGATTTCGCAACGGCGGTGTTAAGCAGAACGGCGTCGTATCCAACCTCCATCGCCGCCGCCGCATGCGAGGGTGCACCGATGCCCGCATCCACGACGAGAATTTTATCCTGGAAGGTTTGGCGCAATGTTTTGAGTCCGTCAATATTATAGAGGCCGCGCCCCGTGCCGATCGGTGCCCCCCACGGCATGAGGAGGTCGCAGCCGGCATCCACGAGTTTTTGTGCGAGCGCCGGACTTTCCGTCATGTAAGGAAAAATTTTGAATCCGCGCTTCATAAGATCTGTCGCGGCTTTAACAAGACCTTCGGGATCTGGCGCCAGCGTGTAATCATCGGCGATGACTTCCAGCTTGATCCAGTTGGTTGCAAAAATCTCGCGCGCCATTTCGGCGGTGGTTACAGCTTCATCAGCGCCGAAGCAGCCGGCGG
>JBQTJN010000028.1:0-28407 GCA_052387095.1 Alphaproteobacteria bacterium | reverse complement strand
GATAGCCGCCTGTGTATGTCCTTTATCATCATGGCGAGGCGCGTCAGCGACGAAGCAATCCACACTTTTTTAAAAGTGGATTGCTTCGCTCATTTCATTCGCTCGCAATGACGGAAAATGCATATTAATTAAATTTAACCCCGGGCGGCTTGTCCAGCGCGGCGCGCTGATCGTCCGGCACTTCGAAAAATTCCTCCTCGTGGAAGCCGAGCATCGGGGCAAACAGCACGGCCGGAAACTGAGCTTGCGTGGTGTTGTATTCCATGGTCGCATTGTTGAAGAAGCGGCGCGCGGCGGCCAGCTTGTTCTCAATGTCGGACAGCTCACTCATCAATTGCTGGAAGCTCTGGTTGGCCTTGAGGTCGGGATAATTTTCCGCCACCGCATAGAGATTCATCATGGCGCGGCTCAGCGCGTTTTCTGCTTCAACCCGTTGTCCGATATCCTTGGCGGCCGAAACCTGGCTGCGCGCGGCGGTGACGTTTTCAAGCACCTGCTTTTCGTGACCCGCGTAGCCTTTCACAGTCTCGACCAGTTGCGGCACGAGGTCGAACCGCTGCTTCAGCTGGACGTCGATATCGGCGAAGGATTGTTCGCGGCGCTGGCGCAGAGCGACCAAGCGGTTATAGATGCCGATGACGGCTAAAACCGTAAAGGCGACAATCCCGATAATGATCCATAATTCCATAGGAAGAACTCCTCAAATGTTCAAATTTCCGCTACTATAATACTTAAGTGTTCGTAAGTCATTTTTAAACCTGTTGCGTAGGGCCTGCGAATACACGAATATTATAAGAATAAGAGAAACCAAGGAGAAATTCCATGATTCGCGTTCTGCTCACCGGCCTTTTTCTGCTGAGCTTCGCTTTGCCCGCCAGCGCCCAGTCGGCCAGCGAGGCCAGCCCCGAGCTGCCCGCGCCCATACAGGAACTGGTCAATCAGGGTGCGCAGATCCGCTACCTTGGCCGCGAGCATGGTTTCGAATCCTGGCTTACCATCAAGAACGGGCAGGAACAATATTTCTACGTCCTGCCGGACCACAGCGCTTTCGTCATGGGCCTGCTGTTCGATAACAAGGGCAAGCTGGTCACGATCGACCAGGTGAAAAATATTCAGGCGAAGGATGATACGCTGCTCGACTCCATCGCTTCGGGCTTCGGCGAAAGCACAAACCCTTTGAGCAATTTGTCCGACAAGGAATTCAAATCGCCGGCCGACCAGATGTTCTTCGAGGTGGAGAACAGCAACTGGATCGTACTGGGCGGAGCGGAGGCCCCGGCGCTCTACGCCTTCATCGACCCACAATGCCCGCATTGCCATGAATTCATCAATAAGTTACGCAAGGATTATCTGGAAAAAGGCGTGATTCAGCTGCGCGTCGTGCCCGTAGGCTTCCGCGACGAAACGGCGGCGCAGGCCGCCTATCTGCTGGCGGCGCCGGATCCGCAGGCACGCCTGTTGCGGCATCTGGATGGCGACGAAAAAGCGCTGCCTGCGAAATCAGATCTCAACCAGCAGGGCGTACAACGCAATCTTGCCATCATGCAGTCGTGGAATTTCACCGCGACGCCGATGATCGTTTATCAATCCAAAAGCGGCGAAGTAAAACTCGTCCGCGGCCAGCCTAAAAACATCCCGGAACTCATTGCCGATCTCAAGTAACCTCAACAGCCTCTCAAACGGATGAACGCCAAGTCGCAATATCTGATCCAGGTTCTCGAAAAAATCGGGCTGCCGCTGTTGTCCTCAATCGTCGAGGTTTCGGCAGGCGCGCCCGATAATCCGGTAGCGGAAGATGCGCAGCGCATGGCCGAACTGCTGGCACGCACAACGCAGGCCAGTCTTGAAATTTCCAGCGTTATAAGCCCCATTAATGCGACACAGAATGACGCGTTCCGCCTTGCGCTGGCCGCGCTGGCCGCGCCCGTGATTGCCGATCACTACCGCTACGACCGGCAGGTGCCAGGTGATGCCGACATCAAGAAAATTACGGCGGCGCTGCAAACCGTTGTGACCTTCGCCGATAATTTCGAGGCCGAGCTTGATAATGCAAAGGCGCTGCAGGGCCTGGAAGGCGCGGCGGATTCCACGCAGACCGCATTGCACCAGATTATGGCCTTTACGCCGGTGATTAATGAAGTGAGCAGTTTTTCCTTCGGCATGAACGAGCCCAAACTCATCAGCGACATCGTTTTGCGGCTTGTTGAAAAATCCCTGAGCATGAGCGCGCAATGGTTTTCAGGTGAGGATGAGCCCGCGCGTAAAAAGAATGCACTCGATATTCTTAAATGCCTGGCGCGGATTTATGCATCCTGCCACATGGCGGAAACCGCGCGGCTGCAGACCGCCGGTGCTTCCGACGGCGGACTTGAAACTGTGTGGAAAAATTTTGACCTGCGCGCCGCGCTGCTTGAGGCGCTGGCCTCCAGCCTGCTGGGATCATCCACATCGGCATCCTCCGCATCGCGCGCGCCCGAGCCTGAAACTGTTGCCGCGCCGCCGACACACTCCGGAGGCGCTACGAATCCCTTAAGCGGGTTTGCGAAGAAACCGGCCATGGAAACACCGCCCGCTCCAGAATCATCCGGCGGCGCGAGCCCGCTCGGCATGTTTGCCAAAAAACCGGCAGGCGATACGCCACCACCGCCGCCATCCCAAGCCCCTGAAAAACCGCAGGGTCAGCCCGGTAATCCCATGGGATTTTTCAAGCCGCCGGCGAAAAAAGATGACGAATAGGTTTTTTCTTTATAATATGTATACTCTTTGTAAACAGGAGTTCACGTACAGATCATGTTAGCTACGAGCAAAATCCTGGCCGCCTGTCTCATGCTGGCCTCCCAAACCTACTCCGTCCCGCCGGCGGTGCTGATCGGTATTTATAAAACGGAAGGCGGCAAGGTCGGGCAGGAAGTGCTAAATACCAACGGCACGGCCGATCTCGGACCCATGCAGATCAACACACTCTGGGTGCCGAAACTGGCGGGAAAATGGGGGGTGAGCGAACCCACGGCCCGCAAATGGCTGCGTGACGATGCCTGCACGAATGTCGGCGTCGCCGCCTGGATCTTGCGCGGCCACATGGATGAAACGAAAAGTCTGTCCGAGGCCATCGCCTATTACCATTCCCGCACCCCCGTCTATGGCGGCGCCTACAAACAGCGCGTCATTGCCCAGCTCGAAAAGAACGGTCTGATCAAGACCGAAAGGTAATCCGTCCTCGCTTACGAAGGCGGGGAGCGCTGATTTTTTTAGTTCCTTGAACTTTTTACCTTTTTTGGGCTTTCCCTGGGGGCGGCGGCCCTTCCGGACTTGCGGTTATCCGGCGCAGGCGTTAATCTTAATAGACGGACGGTATTTTTCAGTTTCTCCAAGCGTTGGAACAGCATGACCCGCATTTTTCTCTCCCTGACCCTTCTGGCAGCGTCTCTTTCCCTGGGAGCGTGCCACTATATGCCCGACAATATGAATTTCAGCAATTCGCAGCCGCAGCTGGTGGCGGAGCCGGATAATGTCTCTGCCATGCTGGCTGATGCCGCCGACCGTGCCGCCAATTCATTGCAAGCGCTCGCCGCCGTCGAACGCGCGCGGACGCCGGGCGCATCGCTTGCACCGATCGGCGATGCGCCGGCCGAACTGCGCCGCGCCATCACGGTGAACTGGATCGGACCGGTTGAGCCCATCGCCGAAAAGTTGGCCAGCCGCGCCGGTTACCGTTTTACAACTGCCGGTTCGCCCCCGCCCGTGCCCGTCACTGTTTCCGTTGATGTTGAAAACCGGCCTGTCATCGAGGTGCTGCGCGATATCGGTCTGCAGATCGGCAATCGCGGCGACATCAAGGTCATGGGCGCAGACCGTGTTGTCGAGCTGAGCTATCCGCCCGCGCCCGGTTTAGAGCCTTGAAACAAACAAACGCCATGTCAGGAATGATTTCGCCCCGGCATCTTGCAACTTTTCTTTTCATGCTCTGCGTATTGATGTTCGCAGCACAGTCTTCCGTGGCACAAGAAGACGAGGATAATACGGATGTTGCGGTCGAGGATGCCATTACCAATGCCACAGACGCGGCGGCTACCGCCGCTGCGACACAAGCGGGCCAGAATGCAGCTGCGGCCATACCCGGGTTTTTCAGCTTCGGCAACCCGGCCGCGCCCGCGCCTGAAGAAGAGGAAATTAAAAAGAAACAGGTTTATTACGGCGAAACGCGCGAGGATTACCAGCGCGAAGCCGGAGTCCCGCCCGATCTCAATAGGCTTATGGCGCTACCGAAAGACCCGGACGCGCGCGAAGAGGACGGTGAAGGCCTGCCCTTCGACATACGCCGCGATGCCTTACGTGAAGCGGCGATTTCCTACGGCGCGCGCGGCGGGCTGGCATGGCGTACTTACAAGATCCGTCAGGAATTAAAAACCCGCGAGCGTTTCCTCGATAAAATTTACGATTTCCGCCAGTTCCTGATTCCCGGCCCCTCCGGCATGATGATCGAGCCCCCCATTATTACCGAAGCCATGAATGCGTTGCTGATTGAAAGCGGCGGACAATCGGCCGCCGTTTCAGACCGCATCTACAACATCATCAACAATGCCAATATCGTCTCTGCGCCGCGCAACTGGCGCAGTTATCTCGAGCGCGAATGGGGCACGGTCGAGCCACCGCCCGATATCCTGCGCCCGGAAACGGAAGAGGAGCGCCTGCACTGGCAGAATCTTGTCACGCAAGGATGGGAAGAAGGCGTCGAGCAGGCCGATGAAATTTTCCAGGACGATCTCAATGTCCTAACTGCGGATTTCCAAGGCATGATCCGCTACCGCAGCCTGCTTGCGCAGGGTATGGTCTCACCGCCTTACGCACTGCAGGTTGACCGCGGCGTCACGGGCGACGGCGATGAAATGCGCGTCGGCGACCGCGCGGTGCAGATCACCGGCAAGCCCCGACTCATAACCGGAACGGATCAATGGCAGCCCGCCAGCCCATAAGCCTCGTCAAAGCGGAGGATGTGCAAGCGCAAACCTGGCCGGAAGAGTCGGGGCGTTTCACCGAGGATACGATCGATGCCTTTTTGTTGTGGTGCGTAAAGCAGGGCGCGTCCGATATTTCCATCCAGTCCGACCGGCAGGTCTATAGCGAAATTCACGGCCATCTCTACCCCGGCACGGTGCGCAAACTCGATGCCGCCGACATGTCCGCCTGCCTGCACAAAATTTACGGGCCTGAAGCGCAAGCGCGTCTCGCGGCAGCCAAGGATCTTGATATTTCCTACGAAATTCGCCCGGACCGCTATACGCGCACACGTTTCCGCGTAAATATTACCGCGATTTTGTCGAAGGGCCGCGATGGGGCGCAGATCACGATGCGCGTGCTGCCTTCCGAACCGCCGACCATGAAGGCGCTCAAGATCGAACAGGAAATTATCGACGCGTGGGCGCCGCGCCAGGGCATCGTCATTGTCACAGGCCCGACGGGATCAGGGAAAACCACATTGCTGGCCGCCGGAAACCGCATGCTGCTTGAACGCCCGCAGGGCTGCGGCAAAATGCTGACCTACGAAGCGCCGATCGAATATGTTTATGACGCGATCAGCTCCCCGCGCTCGCTGGTTTCGCAAAGCGAAATTCCGCGCCACCTGCCGAGCTTCTCTCATGGCGTGCGTAACGCACTGCGCCGGAAGCCGGAAGTTATTCTTGTTGGCGAAAGCCGCGACCGCGAAACCATCAATGCCTCTATTGAAGCTGCACAAACAGGCCACGCAGTTTACACAACGACACACACGCTGGGCGTTGCCAATACAGTCTCACGCATGCTCTCAACTTACGATATGAGCGAACGTGAAGAACGTGCTGTGGCACTCATGGAGACGTTGCGTCTGGTTGTTACGCAGGTTCTCGTGGCGCGGGTCAACGGCGGCCGCATCGCCGTACGTGAATGGATGAAATTCCCCGACGAGGTACGCGAAAAACTCATGGACATGCATTTCACGAAATGGCCGGTCGAGATCCAGCGCATGATCGACCAGTATGGAAGGTCGATGAAACGTTCAGCCGAGCTCGTGTTTGAGCAAGGACTGGTCGACCGCAGGCAATATCTGCTGCTATCCGCCAGCACAGGCACCGGGTAAAAATTTCTCAAACCTCTTTTCTTCTGCTATACTGGTTGAACGATGGTCTCCGAACAAATCGACACAATTCAGGAAAAAATGAACTGGCACTGGCGCAATTCCATGCGAACGGTCCGGTTTCTTGCTTTTGACGCACGGGCGGCGCTCCCGATCCCGCTGCTGCTGGTTTATTTTCGTTGGTCAACCGTGATCCTGACGATCGTTTTCCTGCTGGTGTTTCGCTACCTTGAGCGCAAGGGCCTGACCTTCCCCGCCGCCATGCGTAATATGCGCAGCTGGCTCGTGGGCAAGGACCGGCCGGGCTGGGTGTCCGCCGAGCACCGCAAATTTGTAGATTACGGATAAGATCCGGCGCGGCTTTTCGGCTTGTAATTGGCGGCCACAGCCAGTATCGTCAAATCGATGGCTTTTCAGATTTCCAAACAAAAAATCCGGCCGGCTTTTTTAGCGCTGGCAACGATATGCGTTTCGCTTTTGCTTGTCTCTGCCGCATTTGCCGGTTTCGAATGGACACCGCCGCCCGCACCGATGCGGGGCGCTGCGCCGCCTGCACAGACGCAAAATACCCCGGCGGCTGTACCGGTGACCGATGTTGAAGGCTCCATGCTGCCCATGCCGGCAGAAGCACCGAGTGCCATACCGGCGCCCGTCCCAGTACCGGTAAAAACCAATGCGCTGCCGCCACCGCTTATGCCCGCACAAGCTGCACCGATGCCACAGCCGGAGCAAACCGCGCCCGCAGCACCGGTCATGAGAACCATTTCCGTGCAACAGCCGGCGCAAAAACCGCAGATGCAACCTGCACCGCTTGCGAAAACGCCACCGCCGGCTGCGCCTGTTCAGCAAGCTATGCCGAAACCCTTGCCTGAGCCGCACATACAAGACACACCCGTCCCCGTTACGGCAGACGGGCAACCTTATGTCGCGCAGGAAAATGTCAAAAAGCGTATGCGCTACAGTGAATGGCTGACCGAAGCGCAGGCGCAGGAAATGTCTATGAAAGTCAATCGGCAGGATGATCCGCTTGAGACGCAAAAAGCGCCGCTTGTCGTTGAAGAGTCCACCCACCTCATCATGCAGGAAGGGGCGCCGGAAAAAGCGCTTGATGTTGCGCGTGAACAGGGTGCGTTGCAGCAGCAGGCCGCTCCTTCCGTACCGCCACCGATTGTCGCTACGGAATTGCAGCCGCCTGCGCCACAAGACCACAGCGATGTCATGCCGTTGCTGACGCCCGGGGATCTTACGATCTTACCCTATCCGCGCCAGGAACAAACCGCGCCGCCCGCACCGAAAGTCATCCTCCCCGAAGACACGCCGATCCAGGCAAAAAGCGCGCCGGTACAGCCGCCGACAAAAGCAAAGCCGCCTTCTCTTCCGAAAACCAAGAAGCCGGAAGTAAAAACAGAAAAGGTCCTGAAGAAAGTTCCGGATGTAGCGCCTGCGCAAAAAGCGGAAGATTTTGTCGGGTTCGGCACCGACATTCCTTTGGCTTTCGCGATGGAACAGATCCTGCCTGAAGATTACAGTTTTGATTTTGCCGACGGCGTTAACCCGGAGCAGCGCGTATCGTGGCAGGGTGGAAAACCCTGGAAAGACGTCATCAGTGAAATCCTGACGCCCATGGGCCTGACTTTGCGCATTGAAGGCAAGGCCGTTTTTATCACGCCCAAATCCTAGAAAATGAAAGCCGCTTAATTGAAGGCGAGATAGTTGGCCAGGGTGAGCTGCTGCGTAATCGCGGTTACCTGAAATGAGGCTTCCAGTTGTGTCTGCAAGCTGGTCAGCCTGACCGCCACTTCGTTTGTATCGACATCTGCGATGTCTGCAATCGTGCTTTTCAGCAGGTTCTTTTGTTCGCCGTAATCCAGTTTGATCTGCTGAATGCGCGCCTGCGCGTTGGCAAGCCGGTAGCTGACGGCATCAATATCCGTAATTGCGTTTTTGACCATGGTGGTCAGTTGGTTAAACACCGCATAGAAATTTTCTTTCTTTTCATCGAATGTTGCGCCGGGGGCGCCCTCATGATCCGGCACACCGGGATAGGTGTTGGGCGGCTCATACACATCCACCATCGGCATAAAATCCGGGTTTTTGATGTAGGCGGCCGCGACAATGATATCGCGGAAAGCCTGTTCATTGGCGAGCGCTGTATATTCGATTTCCGTGTTCTCGCCGGTGCGCACGAAAACATCACCTGCATTGCCAGAACTTAAATTTGCGGAATAGCCGACAATCGTATCGGTCAGGGCGTTGGCGTTACCGCCATCTGTTGTGCGGTCCTGCAGGTCAGCGATGAAATTGGCCGTCGTGATGGCGCCGTTTTTCCAGCCATTGACCAGGACATTGAGCGCGGAATCCAGCGAGCTGCTGCTTTCAAAAGGCCTCGAATCACTTTCCGCACCCCCCAGAAGATAACGATCGCCTTCTTTCGTATTCAGAATTTCCGTGAGTGTTTGTAAAATCTTTCCAGCCAGATCCTGTAAAGCCGTCATGTCGGTGCTCAGATCTGCGGATGTCTGACCGACAGGTGTGTTTTCAATCTCATCGGTCAACGGATCATCATAATAAATGATCTCGCCTTTCTGATGTGTGCCTTCCTGCGGGAGACCCGCGAGAAGGTTGGAAAATAATTTTGCCTGTTGCTTGAATTGCTCGATAGCTGCGGTGGTCAGGCTGATCCGGCGGTTGGCGCTATCAATATTGGAAACGTAAGTTTCTATGGACTGCGCGGCGGCACGGCTTCGCTTGGAAACCAACACATCAACGCCAAGGCCTGTAAAGCTTTGCGTTTTTTTACCCGTCGTCATCTGAATCGACAGAGTGGAAAACATGGTTTGCTGATGCTTGATCCTCTCAATCTGGTCGAGTGCGGCGCCAAGGGTGGATATGCCTGTCATGGTTCGTTCCTTCTTTTCTTCTTCAACTAGCGGACGGTGTTCAATAACTCTTCAAATAGTTGATCGACCGCGTTCAATACGCGAGCGGCGGCAGCATACGCATTCTGTATGACAATCAGATTACCCAGCTCTTCATCCAGATTGACGCCGGACTCATCTGCGAACTGGCGTTCCAGTGCTTGGCGCAGCGTGTCTTCATCCTCGAAGCGGGTTTGCGTCAGAAGCAATTCCTGCGTCTGCTGGCTGATCATTTTCTGACCGAATTCAACGATCTTGCCGGCGCCGGCAACGCCTGTTGATATGTTTGCACCGGGGCCGAGATAGGATGTGCGGAAAGATGTCGTGCCCGAACCGATCGATGCGTCCACGAGCGAGCTGTAATTTACGTTTTCAACCGGGGAGTTCTCCACCAGCGGACCGGTTGTGAAACTTCCGAACAAAGCGGTGACAATGCCTATCCCGTTGGGAACTACACCGACGCCTACGCCGGCTGCGCTGGCTGTAAAGGGGCCGCCGACGATCTGGAGATCGCCGCCGAAATCCGGATCATCATAATCATTGCCCGGGCGCAGGCGCAGAAATCCGTCGGGAGAAACCGAGAAATCCTCGACGGCAAGACCGGTGACCACTTGCAATTTCGCCAGCAGGTCTGTTTCATCATCGGCCGGTTCAATCGTAATGCGCACAAAATCGCGGTTGCCGACCTGGATGTCGAAATAAGGATCGGTTGGTTCAAATGTGTCTTCTGCAAAACCCAAAAGTGCAAGACCGTCTTCGCCCATGCCGTTGGCAACGACCGTGCCGTCCGTGGTGATATCCGCGTTGGCCGTCACAACCAGCTGGCCGTTGCTTCCTTCCGAAAATACCACGCCCATACTGGTAAGCGTATTTTGTGAAGCGGGGGCAGGCAACAGTCCCGGGATAATCGTGCCGTTGATATAAGCGATGATATCCTGTGTCAGATTGCCAGCCGTGTTGGTGACAGATGCCAGGTTAATGTCGATATTAATCGGCCCGAGACTCAGATCCGGCTCTTCAAATGTGAAGCGCATGGTGTTGCTGCCGGGATCAAGCGCACCGTCGGCGGCGCTGATCAAATCGGCAGGTGCAGCAAAGGCCGAAAGATTGCGCGTGCCGTTAACCGTGTTTTGTGAACGCAAGCCCAGATAGCTCTGCAGCGTGTTGTTGGGCGGGGCGTTCCCCGATACGTCCAGATCGACGCCGCCGATGGCTTCCTGGTAATCGACGCTCCCAAAACCGAATTCGACAACGCGGCGGATCACTTCGGTCGAGCCGTTCGGCAACGTGGCGCCATACGTGCCTTGCTGAAGGAGGCGGTTATTGGCGATGATATTGTTGTTGACGCGCATCTGCGATGCAAAGCCAACATAGGCAACCGCCGTAGGCGGATCAATACTGAGGTTCGGCGGCGCATTGGAAGGGACGTTGCCGGATGCATCCGTAAAAAGCCGAAGGCCCTGCGCTTCCAGGCGTAGCGCCAGCTTATGTGCCACCTCATCCAGTTGTGCGCTCTGACGCGGAAAAGTCGTATCACGCAATTCCAGCAGGCCGCCGATTTTGCCGCCGGGCAGACGGCCTGTGATATCGGCAACCATACCGGTTGCGGCATTACCAACATAAACGGCTCCGGCTGATTCCGGATAATAGGATTGCGCCGAGAGAGGAGTCGGATTGAATGTCAGACCCGTTACTGTTTCGCCGGCCAGCTCGACACCCTGATTGGTTTGCACGACCATAACGCCGTCGCCGCGCATGAAATAGGTGATTTCGATAAGCTGCGCCAGTTCCTTGACGGCGTTGCCGCGCTGATCGGCTTGCGCGGCTATAGAGCGATTGGCGTTGCCGCCGCCGCGTACAGCTTCATTGGTCGCCGCAATCTGACCCAACAAATCATTGATGCGCGTGACTGTTGATTCAAGCTCGTTCTGCGCATCGTTGCGCAACGTATTGAGAAAACGGGCAAGGTCATTGATTTTTGTCGCGGTGTCGACCGCTTGGTCCACCGTGCCGGCGAGACGGAATACATCCTGCGGGCTGTCTGAAAGATTTGAAAAACTATCCTGCAGACGCGCCAGTGCCGCGGCAACGGACAGCTCTTTATCAGGAGGGCCGTGGAATGCATCGACCTTGCTCAAATAGTTCTGCTTGACGTCCAGCAAGCCGGTGCCGCTGACCTGCGTCCAGAGATCGCGCTCGAGATTGATATCAACATTGCGGGTGATGGTCTGGCTCAGAACGCCGATGGTAACCCCCCCCACGCTCTGGGCCGTCTGCGGCAAAATTTTCCGCGTATAGCCGGGGGTGCCGACATTGGCGATATTGGTGGAGATCAGGTTAATCTGTTGCTGGGCAACCCGCAGGCCGGATAAGGCGGCGTCAAGACTGGCTAATCCCATGGTTAAATCCTTCCCAGATCATGCAAAACAGGGTTTTAGCGCCATAGCGCTGTGGATAGCCTTGCAAGGAGGGTGCCAGTTTAAGGAGTTTTATGGGCCGTGCCGTCGTCCGGCAGGGCTTCTTCCACCATCAGAGAAGTCAGCATCTCACGGCGCAGGGCCGCATCATACATGTCCCGCGTCTGCATCAGCTTGATGGCATCCAGGGACACGCCTACCCGGTCAACATTGACAGGTTTGTCATAGAGATTGGTATAAAAATCCGGGCTCTGATAAATCTTTTTCGCCAGCACTTCCATCTGCGCGTAATAGCCGGGGTTGTCACCCAGCATCTTATTGATGTCTGCGGGGGATAGACCGAATTCCCTGAGCAGCGCCTTCATGAAGGTTGAGCCGCCGACGACCGCAGCTGTTTCCTTGGCTTTCATACCGACCAGACCCGCATAGGAACTATGTGCAACATTCATGATCGCCGCCAAGCGGCGCTGCTTGGCCAAATCTTCATCCGCCGCCCCTTTCGGCGCCGGATTCAAAGCGTCCGACCAGTAGAGATTGCGTCCGAGCGCCAAAATATCTTCTTCGGTTTCCTGCTCAGTGCCGGCGATTTGCGTAGAGAAATCAATATCAAGCGTAAGCGGCGCAGCCACGAGGCGCGCAAAATCAATGTCGCGGTCCTGCCGCACAGCTGCCGCCGCCGTCCCGACGCAAATTGTGCTGAGTTCACCATTATTGTCCTTCGGGTTGCAATAATACTTTCGAAATTGTTCAAAACGCGTGGTCTTGTCCTGTTCCGCCCCGGTAGATGTACTTGAATCGATGCGATTCGTATAATCAACCATCAGGCCGCGGCTGAGCGCTATCTTCTGCAGTTCCGATTTTTCTTCGGCCTTTGCGACGCTGCGCATAAAAGATCCAAACTGGCACATCTGCTCACTTGGGTGATAATCCTTGTGCGCCTGCGCGCTCTGCCGCTGGAACAAAGCCTGCGTTTCCAGCTGCATCTTGGCATCGAGTAATTTTCCAAAGATTGCCGTTGTCTGCATCATAACGGCGCTCAGTTGCTGCGAAGCGCGACGCATGGAATCAATGATAAAAATTTTCGTATTTTCATTCATTGTTGCCAACTGCCCGGGCCGGCAAAGGCTGATGGGCGGATCTTCGCCGTCAGCGCATTCAATGCCGCCTGCCTGGACCAGAATGAGGCGCGAATTTTTTTCCGGAACGCCGTCATTCAGGTTTCCATCCATGAACGCGATTTCGAATCCGTCTTCGGCAACAATATCTTCCAGCGTACCGGCTTTTCCTTTTTCAAGAATGCCGCTCCAATCGCTGCGAATTTCCGCTGTGCCGGATGATGCACCTCTTGTTTCAATGCGCGCAAAGTGTTCGAGGCCGCGCGCTTTGAGGGACAGTCCGCCATCGCCGGATTGCATCGTCAAGGTCAAATACAGCGGATCAGCCCTGCCGGGCTCGGTGACTTCGACAGTATAACTCACCGGCAGTGCGCTGCTGCGGATTTTACCGGGTGCGGGGATGACGAAGCGTCCGTCTGCGCCGATCGTCCCTCTCCCCTGTGCGAGTTGCTCTTTTGCAGAACGTACCACGTAGCCGATTTCGGAATGCGGAGGAAAACCTTTCAGAAGCGTCTGGCCTTCATTGCTGCGCGGGGCGGCATGCAGCCCGTGCGAAAACAACAGCACGGAGGCTGCCGCCGCAATCCAGACGCCGCTAGTCTTTTTTGTTTTCAAGTTGATCCCGCGCCTCGTCGATTGCAATTTCCAGCAATACGGAGAGCGACGCCTCATTTCTCAGATAGCTTTTAAACAGGTCGAATTTCTGCATCAGCGTGATGGCCTGCAGCGCCACGCCCTTACGCGCGACATTGACGGGCTTGTCATACAAGTTGGTATAGAAATCCGGGTTTTGATAGATTTTTTTCGTCAAAATTTCCATCTGCGCGTGATAACTCGGATCTTTACCGATCATTTTCTCGGCATCGGCAGGGCTCACACCCAGATCCTCTACAAGCGCCTTGAGATATTGTTTCGAGCCGGCCGTGCCGCCGGATTTCATGCCGACAATCGCGTTATAGGAATTCTGGGCGACGCTGCGCTTGGCAAGAACAGCGCGCAAATCCATGTAGCTTTTTTTCCACTCCTTCCTAATGACGTTTTTTCCGCCCTCTATGGTGTATTCAACGGGAACATGCGGTGGAACCACGTGACCGTATAAATTGCTGGCCAGCGCCAGAACCTCTTCCTCGTCGGTATCCTTAACGGTGGCATCGGTAAAATCAACATTGAGGGTCCAGGGCATTTCGACCGTACGCATAAAATCAATATCTTTGTTGATCTTTGATTCAGGCGCCGGAGAATCCTCTGGCGGCATGACGACCGTCTCCGGTTCGCAGATACTTTGCAGGCCGCCATTATTATCCTGCGGGTCGCAGAATTTTTTCTTGAACTGCGCGAAGCGTGCCGAAATGTCACGGCTTGATTCTGCGGCAGCCGTGTAAGCGCTGCCGACCGCGCGGTCCTGCGCATGTTGCGCCAGGATCAGCGCATTATATTCGCCCTTGCGCTCGGAAGCCGCGAGACTTTTCGCGCCGGAGCCGAATTCGCACAGACCCGTACTCGGATGATAATCTTTGTGAGCGCGCGCGGATAATTTTTGCAGGACCTGCTGCGTCTCCAGCTGGTGCTTGGCGTCTAAAAACGTGCCGAAAATCATGGTTTGCTGCATGGCGACGGCGCTCACCTGCGCGGTCATTTTCTGAAAGGCGGGCTTCCAGGCCTGCTCAAAAAACACATCGACATACCATGTTTCAAGCGCTGCGAACTCCTTTGTGACATGCGCCGTGATTTTAGCAACAGTCTGCACCCAATTTGCGCCTTCGGAAGCAGTAACCCCTACATACACAACTGAGCAGGGTGGCGGACCGCCTGATTGTGCATAAGCGGAGCGTGAAAAAATTCCCGCTACGCACATCAAAATCAGCGTGCCGGAAAAAATTCGGAGAAATGTCCGGCGCGGCTGTAAAAATTCTTTTCTCATTCCCTGCCTCCGGACAACCTGCTGCCGGCCCGCTCCATCTGGCCGCGGAGGCGCTGCGCAAGCAGGACGGATGTCACCATTTCCTGGCGCACCTGGCTTTCATAAATCGCGCGGTCCAGCATCAGCTCAATCGCCTTGAGGGCCACGCCTTTGCGCGCGACGTTGGCCGGCGTGTCGTAGAGATTGGCAAAGAAATCGGGGTTTTGATAAATTTTCTTGGCGAGAATTTCCAGCTGCGCGTAATGACTGGGTTTTTCACCAATCATCTGGAAGATTTCATTGTCCGGAACGCCGAGCTCCTTCAGCAGCGCGCCGAGGAAGCCGGAGGTTGCGGCGGCGCCTGCCATCGGATCACTGCCGCTGGATTTCATCGCGACGATCGAATTAAAGGAATTTTCGGCGACGTTGCGGCGCGCAACCAGGGCGCGCAGCGCCATGTAAATGTCCTGATTTTTCGCCTGGCTCAAATCACTGTAGCGATTCATAACGGTGTGGCCATAGAGATTATTGCCCATAGCCAGAATGTCCTGCGCGTCCGCATCTACTGTGCCTGGCTTAAATTCAGCGTCGAGGGTGCGGCGATCCTCGACCAGGCGCGTGTAATCAATGTCCATGTTCGGGCGCGGTCCTTGCGCAGGACATATTACGCTGAGGCCCGTATCCGTGCCGCTGAAATTATTGTCGGCGGGATCACAGTATTTTTTTACGAACTGATCGAAGCGGAGTAATTTATCTTTATCCGCAGTCAGATCCTCGGACCCCATGAGGTCCGTATGGCGCAAATGACGCTTCATTTGACGCGCATCCAGCGCAGCAGCACGGAACCGGGATGTGTTTTCGGATGCGGAGAGTGAACGCGCCGCCGTGCCGAACCAGCAAAAATCTTCCGAGGGCTGATAATCGCGCTGCGCCTCGGCTTGCAGTTCCTGGAACAGACGCTGCGTTTCCAATTGTTGTTTGGCGTCTAAAAACATGCCCATCAGCGCCACCTGCTGCATCGACACGGCGGAGAGCTGCTGCGTCATGCCCTGCATGGTCGGTTTGATTTTATTTTTGAAGAAATCGCCGGTCAGCCAGTTTTCATGCGCCTGAAAAGACTGGCTGATGAAGTCCATAATAAAATTACGGTTTACTTTGTGAAACTTCGTCAGCTGCGTGTTGATGTCGGCGATAAGCGGGGGAATGTTGAGAACAGGACACCCGGCCGGGGGCACGCACACCGCCAGCGCGTATGATTTCTGCGGATGGAAGAATATCATTCCCCCCGCGAGAACCAGGACCGCCATGCCGGACAGCAACGCCTGCGAATATTTTTTATGAAAGCCCATCAAGGACCTGTGCCCCACCGTTTAATATATTTCAATATAATGCCCACACACACTTAAAAGGGATTAAGTGTCCTACCAAGGTTCATTTTATCATAAGCCTTGAGGCAATTACACGCTTCATAATGACAAAAGACTAAAAATTGCGCCCGTCTCTTGTGAAAATTCCGATTTTGAGGGAGAATAAATGATTGATATGTCCTCTTAATTTGCGTTGATAAGCATGACCCCTCCCGAATCCGCACCGAAGACAGGTTTCAGACTGAAGCTGAAAGCCGCCCCGGCGGCTGCGCAGGGCGATACGGGCGGCCTTGGCGCCGTGGTGATGCGCAATGAATTCTACCGCGACGGTTACCGGACCTTATTACGTCTTGCCATGCTGGAGGGCATTGTCATCCTCGGCCTGCTCGGCGCCATGTATTTCGTGATCCAGGTGCACCAGCCTGAAAACCGCTATTTCGCCACAACCGAGGATGGCCGCCTTGTCCCGATGGTCGCGCTCAGCGAACCTAATCTCAGCACACCGGCCCTGATGTCCTGGGTGGCGCAGGCGACAACAGAAGTCATGACCTTCGGGTTTAATGATTACCGCAGACGCCTGCAGGGATCCTCGCGCAACTTTACGCGCAAGGGCTGGGAAAGCTTTACGGCCGCGCTGCAAAAATCCCGCATCATCGAGATGGTCGAAGCCAATCAGCAGGTCGTGACCGCCGCACCGCAAGGCGCCCCCATTCTGGAATCTGAGGGACTGGTCAACGGGCGATATCAATGGATTATCCAGCTGCCGATGGTCGTCACATACCAGTCGGGCGCGCGCACGAAACAGGATAATCTGCTCATCACACTGGTCGTTGTGCGTGTACCGCACCTCGAGAGCCCGAACGGGGTCGGCATCGAGCAGTGGATCGCTGTGGGGCGCTAAAAAAAGCAAAGGATCGCAAGACCCGCGGATTCACAGGGATGTTTTCGTATTTTCCATGAAATGACAGGTGACATCCCGCGAACAAGGCTATATTCTTAATATAGGTAAGTTAAACCCCTAGGAACTTTATATTTTTCTGATGCGCCGCCCCTCTTCCAAAGCATTTTTTATGGCCGGTCTCTTCCTTTTCGGATGGAGTCTCCTTACGGGTTTCCATACGCCTGTATCGGCCCAGACGGAGGCTGCTTCACAGGTGGAGACCGTTGATGAAACGCCGCCGCTCCTGCCTGAAACAACGGAGGCACTAGAAGAAACCACCCCAACGACAACGTCCGCCGCTCCGCAAGACCCGGCGCCCGCCCCCATCCTGCCGACCGCCACTGCGCTCAGTCAGCCGCCGGATGCCCCGCCCATGCTGCCGGGCGAGACGCCGCCGCCGGTCCCCGATTTTTTTGAAAACAACGCCGCGCTCGCACCGGAGCCGGGCCTGAATGACCCGGCCAGCCAGGTCCCGCAGCCTTCCACCGAGCAATTGCAGGCGGAAGCCCGCCAGCAGGCCTTCGATGCCGCCCTCCAGGGCATTCTGCCTTTACGCCCCGACGAGATACGGCAATTGCTTGAACAATTCGACCGCACACAGGAATCCGTCGAGGTGCCGGTCTATCCAAACCCGCGCCCGGAAGTTGCAGTGGAAACCATTTCACTCGATCCCGGCACCAAACCCTCCACCATTAAAGTCGCCTACGGCAATGTGACGACACTGAATATTCTTGATGCTTCGGGCGCACCGTGGCCGATTGAGGACATCAGCTGGGCCGGAAATTTTGAAATTGTCGAAGCAGGATCCGGCGACGGCTCACATATTATCCGCATCTCGCCGCAATCTGAATTCGCGGCCGGCAATATTTCCATCCGCCTGCTGACGCTGAAAACACCTGTCATTCTCTCGATTGAAACCAGCCGAGACATGGTTCATTACCGCTTTGACGCCATCATCCCCGAATATGGCCCGCTCGCCGAAGTGCCGCTGATTGAACAGGGTATGATCACGACCACGGCCGGGGACGCAAATATTACATCGATCCTACAAGGCATTCCGCCGGCTTCGGTCACGCGTCTCGATGTGACCGGCGTGGACGGGCGTACCAGCGCCTATCGCCTTGGCAAGCTCACCTATATCCGTACACCGCTGACGCTGCTTTCGCCCAGTTGGACCAGTTCCGTGTCCTCGGCCGACGGTATGAATGTTTATGCGCTGAATGCGGCGCCCGTGCTACTGCTTTCGGATAACGGCAAAATGGTGCGCGCCCGTGTGGCCGAGCGCCATGACATGCCGGAAAGGACCGCGCCATGACCAATGATTTCGATGATGAAGCGCTGGATCTACAGACAGACACCAACTTCGATGATTTCGACAAGAAAAAAACGCTGGGCGATTTATGGCGCGACAATCCACTGGTGAAAATCGGCGTGATTGTCGGCGCGGCCATCCTTATCTTCGGCACGATTCTTGTTTTTGGCGGCGTCGGCGACCCCACCGATCCGTCCTATGTAGGGGCGGGATCCGATGTTTCGGCGCCCCCGGCCGACACCGAAGTTTCGCCAGTTTACCGCGAGGCCGTTGAACAGGAAAATGAAGCCCGCGTCGAGGAAGCACAGAAACAGGGTACGAGCGCCTTACCAACACCGATCAACCCCGCGACGGAAGGTTTGAGCCTGCCCGAAGAAGAACAAAGCGCGGAAGATCCGCTGCAGCGCTGGCGGCAATTGCAGGAAGAACGCCTGGCGCGTGAAACCCTGCAGCCGGCTGTCGCACCGGAACAGGCCGCCGACATTCTTGCCGCGCAGGAACAGGCAGAAGCCGACCGTAAAGCCGCTGTCGAAGCAATGGCCGACACCATGAGCTCGCAAATGCAGGCGATTCTCGATAGCCGGGCGCAACGCGTTGTCGGCCAGCGCTCTATGACCGGCATTGATTGGCTCGAACAGAAACAGGAAAAAGAAGCGCAGATTGCGGCCGCTGCGGCCCAACAGGATGATCTCAATAATAATGAGGACCGGATCGAGGTGATTCTTTTCCCGGCCGGCGAGATTGCCTATGCCCAGTTGATCACCGAAGCCAACAGCGATGCGCCAGGCCCTGTTGTGGCACAAATTAATTCCGGCCCGCTCCGCGGCAGCCGTGTGCTTGGCGATTTCGAAGTGCAGGATCGTACCGATCTGTTGACGCTTAATTTCGATACCATTGTGGTCAAGGGGATCAGCCAGGATATCGAGGCCGTGGCGCTTGATCCGAAAACCACCCTGCCGGCCATGGCAACCGAAGTCGATCACCGCTACCTGCAGCGTATTGCCCTGCCCATGGCCGCCGCCTTCGTGGAAGGCGCCGCCAGCGCGATTTCAGAATCGGGCCTCACCACCATCACTATCAACGGCGATACGGTGACCTCATCCGAAGAAGAAACCGATTCCGGGCAGGAAATCGCCTCGGGGGTCGAGGAGGCGGGACAGGAATTGCGCGGCATTATCGACGAGGAACTTGAGAAAATTCAGGTACTTGTGCGCATCGAAAAGGGCACCCCGATCGGCGTATTGTTCCTTGAGCCGGTTATAGACCCGAACAGCGAAGTGCAGTAAGTTGCCTCGCGGCCCCTGCTGTTTTTGAAAATCAAAGTTTAGGATTTTTTTGATGAACGACGACCCGAAAAATACACAACGCCCGGACGATGAATCCTTCGACACCGGATTTGAGGATGATTTCGACATTGATGTCGAGGCTTCCGACGAATTCCCGGCTGAAGACTGGGAGGACAATTTTGACGAAGGCGGCGCCATGCCGACACCCGTTAAAAAACGAAGCTTTTTCGGCGGGAAAAAACTCCTGATTATTATGGTTGTCTTTGTTCTCGGAGCCGGCTGGATGCTGCTGGGCGGAGAAGACACGGCGCCGCTCCCCGATGGAAGCGTCATGCCGCCCGCCACGGAAGCGCCAATCGAAGTTGACGAACTGGACAGCAACAGCGACATGCCGCCCATGCCGGCGCCCATCAATGCGGCGGGCGAAGAAACCCCGGCAGCGGGTGCGGCGCCTGATGTGGCTGTTATTGAAGATCCGTTGCTTGAAGTGCCGAAAGTGCCTGCAATTCCTGCCGACCGTAAACTTTCGGAAGTCGATGTGAATGCGGCTGCCGTTTCCATGGAGCCTGTGCCCGTGCAGGATAGCGGGGCGCTGCTGGCGGAAAAAGAAAGGGAAATGGCGGAGAAACTGGCCGCGCTTGAAACAAGCTGGCAGGCGCGTTTTGCTGCCATGGAAGCCGACCTGAAGCAAAAAGCTGAAACATCCGAGGCAAAAGTTAAAGCCTCTGAAAGAAATGAAGGAAATGAAGGCGCCGCGTTGAAATCCCTCAAAGATGAGAATGCCGCGCTGAAGAAGCAGCTTGAATCCCTGAAAGCAGAGCAGCAAAAAGCAGGGGAGGAGGCTGCGGCCAAACCGGCAATGGCACCGCCGGCCCCCGCACAGGCGCAAAAAGCGGATGATCTCTGGATCCTGCGTTCGGCCCAGCCCGGCAAGGCACTGATCTCGCAGAAGGGCAGCGATGTCATGCAGGGTATCAAGACCGGTGATATAGTACCCGGCCTTGGAACGGTAATTTCAGTAAAGCCTGATGGCAGCCAGTGGGTCGTCACCGGCACGGACGGGCGGCTCTCCCGCTAGATTGCAGTGTCCATCTTAACCCTTTGTTAAGCTATTTTTATTCTATTTCAATAGCTTAGTTTTTAGCCTTTCCGAGTACCGTTGCGAAAATATTTGCACATTTTGTTTAAAATGTGTTCTAATTATAGATATGGCGGTGGTTATAAATAATAAGACAGGTTTATCCTGCAAGGCTTTTTTTATGAAAAGCTTTGCCGTGTTTTCTTTTGCTTTCGCCGGGCTTTTTGCTTTCAGCACCCCGGCCCTGGCCATCGAAATCAATGATATTGCAGAGAGCATTACAACATCCTCAACGGATTTGTCCGGCCTTGTCGCTGCCCTGGCTTATCTCCTGGGTATTGTTTTTCTCATCGGCGGCATTTTCAAACTTAAGGACCATGTCGAAAACCCGGCTCAAAACCCGCTGCGCAATGCGCTGATCCGCTTTATTGTTGGCGGCGCCCTGTTCGCCCTGCCGATTGTTTATGAAGCGATGCTGACCACCCTTAATGGCGGCACAATCACGTTGTTTGATATTTCCAGCGGGGTCATGGGCACATTTTTCAATCTGCTGGGAGGCGCTGCCGGTCTGCCGGGCCTCGATATTGTTATGATGGATTTCAATTCCGTCATGGCCAGCATGATCGAATCGATCAGCGATGTGCCGGGCTTTATTTCGGCGCTCGCCTACCTGCTGGGCCTTGTCCTTGGTGTGTCCGGCCTGCTCAAACTTAAAGACCATGTCGAAAATCCCGAACAAAACCCGTTACGCGAAGGCGTTATCCGCCTGCTCATCGGCGGCGCGCTGTTCGGTCTGACCACCGTTTATCAAGCCATGGCGGAAACCATGCCGGACGGTTTCGATATATCCTCGATTTTTGCCGTCCTTAACTTTTTATCCTCGGGTTATGCATCCGGATTTCTCTTATGCAACCCGCTCGGCGGCTTTATGTCCGGCGGTTCGATCGGCGACAGTCTTTGCAGCATCCTCACCCATACCGGCGCTTTCCCGGCCTTTCTGACAGCGATCTCATACCTGCTCGGCCTGGTATTCGGCTTCTGGGGTATTTTCAAAATCAAGGCGCATGTCATTAATCCGTCCCAGACATCCATATCGGAAGGCATCTCGCGCCTGCTTGCAGGCGGCGCGTTCTTTACTTTGCCCATCCTTATCGAAGTTGCGCGCAATACCGTCGTGAACCCCGTCTCGGGTATATTCGGGTGGGCGGTGGGCCCGGTTACGGGATATAACGAGCCGACAGCCGGTGCCTGCGCGGGTGGTGCAGAAGGACTTGACTGCGCCATGATTTCGATGATGAACGACCTGCTGGGCCCTATGCACGTGGTGCTTAACTTTTTTGCATTATGCGCCGGGATGGTTTTCATCATGATCGGTATTTCACGCCTCATTAAGAGCGCGCAAGACGGCGCGCGCGGTCCCGGCGGACTTGGCACGATCGGCACGTTTCTCGCGGGCGGCGCTCTTATTTCCTACAATGAACTGGTGCGCGCGGCGTCGCGATCCCTGTCCATGAGTGATGCTTTGGGCAAAACCCACACTTATGTGGAGATGGCGATGGCGGACACGCCGGAACTGGCGCAGGCGCATACGGTGATTTCAGCCATTCTAAAATTCATGATCATCGTGGGATTAATCAGTTTTGTCCGCGGGGTATTTATCATCCGCGGCGTTGCCGAAGGCAACAACCAGTCTTCGCTCATGGCCGGCGCTACGCACGTGGTAGGTGGCGCGCTTGCTGTGAACCTAGGACCGCTTATTATGGCCGTGCAGAATACGCTCGGCGTAAGCAGCGGTATTACGTTCTCCTGATTTCGCGCGATCGTGCGCGGGGCGGGAGAAAAATGTGTAATTTTTAATGTGTGAAACTTTAAACAACTTAGGAGGAAACTATGTTACAACGACTTAAATTCATGAACCACAAACTCTCCGGAGCCATGACGCTTGGCGCTCTTATGGGCGTATCCGGCAAGGCTCATGCGGCCAACAACTTCAGCAATATCGCTGAGAACATTACGACCTCTATTCAGGACCTTCCGGGCCTTCTTTCGGCCCTGGCCTACATGTTCGGGATACTGCTCGCAGTGCTCGGCATCCTGAAGATCAAGGACCATGTTGAAAATCCGACTCAAACACCTCTGAAAGACGGCGCAATCCGCCTGGCAGCCGGTGGGGCGCTTTTCGCGATTCCGATCATCTCGGAAGCGATGCTTTCGACTGTCGGCGACGGTACTGCTGTCAGCGCCGCAACACTTAAGAAAGTGGACTTTACAACGAACTAATGGATCTTTTGCCCATCACACTGGGCGTCGCGCGGCCTTTATCACAAGGAACCGGCGACAGGTCCACCAAATCCGGGAGCGGAGCCGCGGCGAGCGGCTCCGTCTCCGTATCTGCCGCCGGGCGCAAAATCCCAACCGAACTCAAGAACAAAATTTTCGAGCGCGACAACCACACGTGCCGTTTCTGTGCTTTTCATTCGCTCAAATATCAGGAAATTCATTTTCTCAACCGCAATGTAGCGGATATGTCCGAGAAAAATCTCGTGACGGCCTGCATTTTTTGTCATCAGTGCTTCAATCTCGATGATGTCAGCTCCATGCGTTCCGGGGTCCTGCTATGGCTGCCGGAAATAGAGCAGGCGCGCCTGCATCACATTGCGCGTGCCATTTATGTCGCCCGTATCAGCCAGGGCCCGGTAGCGGATGCCGCGCGGCGTTCGCTTGATGCCCTGATGACGCGCCGCGAAGAAGCCAAAAAGCGCATCAGTACCGACAATCCCTATATTCTCGCCACGGTCCTGCGCGATTATCTGGGAGAAAAACATTATGCCGCCCGTGATGCAAGGCTGAAAGGCGTGCGCCTGTTCCCGCTGGACCGGCGTATTATCAAGGAAGCCGAACTTGAATTTAACCAGTTTCCACAGATCCTGGCCTACTGGCGCTCAAAGGGCGGTCCGTTTGGCGTCAAAACCCCACCGCAATGGCCTTCAGTCTATCTCGAGGTCGCCAAGGCGGTCTGAGCTTACGAATATCCCCGTAATTTTATGCGAATACCGGACTTCTCTAGGCGCGGCGATTTATGTGGGTTATAATTTGACGCCAATATTCCATGCCTTCTGCGGACATGGGACGTTTTCAACGATCCGAGTAACCCAAAACACCAGACGCTGATGAAGTTTTTATCCCGCTTTCTTATTCCTTACCAGAAATCGCTCCGGCAATCCGTATCGTCTTTCATACAGCTTGAAACCTCGGACGACGAATACACAGTCGTGGCGACTGACGGGTCGCTCATTTCTTATTACAAGATAGAAGGCAGCCGCCAGATTATCGGCGACGAAGAATACAGGCGCATCGTTGAGGGCGCGACGATTAAGATCGGGTCCCGGTTCGACCGGCAGGGCCATGCCATGCAGGTTTATTTTGTGCGGGACCCCGGCCGCCTCAAGGATCAGCTTGAAAACCTGATCCGCCCGTCGCGCACAACGGCGATGAATATCGGGCTTGAAATTGACGACGTCTTAAGCGAGCGCATCAAGCACCTGCAGCGATTCCTTACCTATGAAGAAAGCTATTTCGTGCTGTGGACGCGGCACGGCGTGCTTGCTAAAAGCGAGGCAAAACGCGTCGCGAAGGAGGCCAAGGAAAAGGCAAAAGCCTGGGTCAATGCGCCGGATGCGCAATATCCCAATGCCGCCCTCGAGCCCCTGCGCGCGCGTCATAAAAGCTATACCTCGGCCGTGGTTTCGGCGATGGACGAACTTGGCATCCGCGGGCGCGTGCTCGAAGTGCATGAAGCCCTGACGGCGGTCCGCAACAATCTATTCCCCGATCACGCCAATGACGGCTGGCGCGCCTGCCTGCCGGGCGATCCGATCCCGGCGCGCGCATCGAGGGACAGCAAGGATCTTTCCGATGTTCTCTGGCCGAACCTCGCCAAGCAGGTTACGGCGGCCGATGCACGCACGCTTGGAAAATCGGTCGTGCGCATCGGCAACATCCTCTGGGCCGGAGCCGATATGACGTTGGGCCCAATGGATGCAACCGCGTTTCCGGTGCTGCTCAATCGTTTGGTAGAAGCCGACATCCCGTTCCGCATTTCCTTCCTCATCGAGGGTGGCGGCGTTTATGCAACGCAGTTCCGCACCTTCATCGCCACGATTTTAGGTCCGACAAACTCCGCCAACAAGCAGATCAAGTACTCGCTCGAGGGTCTGCAGGCCCTAGCCCGCAACGAGCCGGTCGTACGCATGCGCGTTTCCTTCGCCACCTGGTGCAAGATCGAGGAGAAAAGCGTCATCAATGAACGTCTTTCCGTGCTGCTGCAGGCCGTTGAGAGCTGGGGGTACTGTCAGGTCAGCGAATTTTCCGGCGATCCGCTCGATTGCGTGATGTCATCCGGCATGGGCATTCATTGCGGCGGTACTGCGCCGACCGGCGTGGCACCGATGATCGAGATGATGCGCCTCCTGCCGTGGCAGCGCCCGTCCAGCCCGTTCGAAAGCGGTACGATGATCTTTCGCACGCCGGATGGCAAAGTCTGGCCGTATCAAACCGGGACCAACCTTACGACAACATGGTTCGATCTGATTTTCGCGCAGCCGGGCGCCGGTAAATCCGTTTTGCTGAACACGCTTAATCTTGGCACGTGTCTCGGGCCAGGTCTTGCGAAGCTTCCGTATCTTGCCGTCATCGATGTCGGTCCGTCTTCGTCGGGTTTCATTTCCATGATCCGCGAGGCGCTGCCGCTGCACCGTCAGCACGAAGCTGCCTATTACCGCCTGCAGATGTCACATCAGTTCGCGATCAACCCTTTCGATACGCAGCTGGGCTGCCGCACGCCGCTGCCGGATGAGCGCAGTTATCTTGTCGAGCTCATGATGCTCCTCTGCACGCCGGCCGGCTACGACAAACCCTATGACGGCATGCAGCAGTTATGCGGCCTGGTTGTCGATGAAATGTACCGCTGGCGCGATGACCGCGCCGCGAATGCGGAAGCGCGCCCTTATTTGCCGCGCCTTGAATCCGAAGTCGACGAAGCGCTGCAGAAATTCAACGTGCACCTGCCGGCAGATCCCTACTGGTGGGATATTGTCGATAAGATGTACGACCTTGAGCAATATCATGTCGCGCAGATCGCGCAACGCCACGCCGCGCCTACTTTAAGCGATTCCATTACCGCTTCCCGCCGCCCACAGATCCGCACATTGCTGGAAGAAACCGCTGTTGGCTTCAGTACCGAAAGCGTGATCGGTGCGTTCGAGCGTATGATCACATCCGCTATCCGTGAATTCCCGATTCTATCGTCCGTCACACAATTCGACATTGCGGGAAGCCGCATTTGTGCGCTCGACCTGATGGATGTGTGTCCGCAGGGCGATGAATCCGCCGACCGCCAGACCTCCATCATGTACATGCTGGCAAGGCATGCGCTGGTCCGCAGCTGGTGGATGGGCAAGGAGGCGCTTATCAATGTTCCTGAAAAATACAGGCCATGGCACGAGCTGCGCCTGCAGGAAATCAGCGAGACACCGAAACGTCTTTGCTATGACGAATTCCACCGAACCAGCCGCTCCGGCGGCGTGCGCAATCAGGTCATCCGCGACGTGCGCGAAGGACGCAAGCGCGGCGTGCAGATCGTCCTGACCTCGCAGCTGCTCGATGATTTCTCGAAAGACATGATTGATCTCGCCACCGGCGTATGGATTCTGGGCACCGCCATTTCCGACAAGGCGGTTGATGACGTGCAGGACCGCTTCGGCCTGTCCGAGACTGCGCGCCGCATTATCCGCAATAAGCTGACCGGCCCGCAATCCGTGGGTGCGCCGTGCCTGTTCGTGCTGGGTACGACGGAAGGGCGCTACGAACAACATCTTTACAACACGCTCGGCCCGATTGAACTGTGGGCGCTTTCAACATCGGTCGAGGATGTTGCGATCCGCAACCGCCTCTATGCAAAACTGGGCGCTGGCCGCGCACGGCAGATGCTGGCCCTCACCTATCCCGGCGGCAGTGCCCGCAATGAGATCCGCCGCCGCGTTCTTGCGGGCAGCGAAAGCGGCGAAACCCGCGGCGCCATGGTCAGCGTTGTCATTGATGGCATCGTCGATGAAATGGTTGTTGCCAGCAACGACGCGCTCAAGGAGGAGTCCGAAGCACGGGTCAAGCTGGCATGAGCGACGAGGAGATCAAGGCTGATCTTGTCCGCGACCGGGGCGCCATAACGCGCCAGACGGCGGATAAACAGATTGACGAGGCGCTTGCGCTTGCCGAAAAGCTTAGAAACCCGCCCAATTTCGAACGCAACCGCAAAATTTTCAAATGGGGCGTGAGCGGCGCCGTTGTCATGTTGCTGGGTCTTGGCTTTAATTACCTGTTTGCGCCGATCCAGAGCACCATGGCCTACGGCATCTGCCGTGTTTTTCTGGAGAGGCAGGCGCTTTATCCGCACACAGTGCGCATTTCCGAAGTCGAGGAATTCGAAACTTCCGTGCGGATCTGGTACGCACAGATTAATTCGTTCGGTGAATATCGCCTTGAACAGATTCAATGCTTTTACAGGCCGGATCCTGTCACCGGCTCGGCGCTGGAGCGTGTGGCAATCAACCGGCGCGATGTTGATCCGGACCAGGTGGCCGCGTTCAACAAAACCCTGCCCGCCATTTTTAAATATCCGCCCGACCTGACGATCCCCGACCCCTTGCCGGACAGTCTTGAAGACTTAACTATAGAAACGGACAAATTCCGTGAGCCTATCCTAGGACGATAAAGGGGCCTTCTCATGAAATACCGAAAACTGGGCCGCACGGGGCTTGATGTCAGTGTGATCTGCCTCGGCACGATGACGTGGGGCCGCCAGAACAGTAAAGAAGAAGGCCATGCGCAGATGGATTATGCGCTCAGCCACGGCGTGAATTTTTTCGATACGGCGGAGATGTATGCCGTTCCAACGAGCAAAGATACGTATGGCAAGACGGAGGAGATTATCGGCACGTGGTTCGCGGCGCGGAAGAACCGCGACACAGTTATTCTCGCCACGAAAGTCGTCGGCGCCGGGTTGCCGTGGATCCGCGACGGCGCGGGGATCGACCGCAAAAATATTCTCGAGGCGGTCGAAGGCAGTCTTAAACGTTTGCAAACGGATTACATTGATCTTTACCAGCTGCACTGGCCGAACCGCGATTCTTACCATTTTCGGGAAAACTGGAATTACGCACCGAATTTTGATCCCTGTCTTGAAGAAGCCGGTTTCATAGAAATCCTGGAAACGCTGAACGACCTTATTAAATCCGGGAAAATACGTTATGCCGGAGTTTCAAATGAAAGCGCGTGGGGCACGATGCGTTATCTGCAGCTCGCTAAGGATCACGGCTTACCGCGTATGGTATCGATACAAAATGAATATTCATTATTGTGCCGTTTATTCGAGCCCGATCTTCAGGAAGTGGCGCTCGCGGAAAATATAGGATTGCTGGCCTGGTCGCCCCTCGCCACCGGCATGCTGAGCGGGAAATACCTGAACGGCGCACGACCAGCGGGAACGCGATGGAGCTTGAATGAAGGAACGGCACGCGATACGGAAGGCGCGAATGCGGCGGTGCGCTCCTATATTGAAATCGCGAAGAAACACGGGCTGGATGCGTGCCGGATGGCATTGGCGTTTGTGAACCGGCAGACCTTCGTGACTTCCACCATCATCGGTGCGACCACGATGGAGCAGCTAAAAAACAATATTGCCTCGATTGATCTGGATTTAAGTGAAAAGGTGTTACAAAATATTGAAGACGTCCGGAAAAAATATCCTATTCCTTATTAAGGAATAAATTTCCAGACGCGAATATTTTCAATTATTGAATCTCTCTCGGGTTTATTCCTCGCCCCTTGGGGCGTAAACTTCATGGATGAGCGGATACATCCATAAGCGGCATAATGTTACGGTACTTCTTTATCATTTTGTTTTTCCAG
>JBQTJN010000027.1:0-3238 GCA_052387095.1 Alphaproteobacteria bacterium | reverse complement strand
AACCAAAGAGATACATAAGGAGTGATCATGACAAACCGCGCATTAGTTTTTATATTATTAAGCGCCTTGGTCTTAATGCTTGGCCCCGCCTTCGCCGGCTACATGGTCCATAAGGGCCTGCTGCAGTTCCAGGGCAGCAACAACTTCGTCACCGTCAAAGGCCTCGCAACGCAGGATGTCGAATCCGACCTCGTCCTCTGGCCGATCAAGCACACGGCGACCGGCGGCGACCTGCCCACTGTGCAACAAGCCGTCGAAGAAAACTCCCGGAAAATCATCACCTTCCTGAAATCAAAAAGCCTGACGGAAAAAGACATGGTTGCCCGCAAGATCGAGGTCACAGATCTTCTCGCTCAACAATACCGCTCCGATAATGCCACGGAATCGCGTTTTATCGTCTCTGAAACCATCCTCGTGCGCAGCAATAATGTCGACATGGTCGACAAGGCCTCGCAGGATGTAGGTGAATTGCTGAAACAAGGCGTCTCGCTCGTGCGCGACCAGAACAACGCCAACACCGGCTATCCGGAATATATTTACACGAAACTGAACGACATCAAGCCCGCCATGATTGCCGAAGCTACACAGAGTGCCCGCGAAAGCGCCTCGCAGTTCGCCAGGGATTCAGATGCAAAAGTGGGAATGATCCGCGAAGCCTGGCAGGGCACGTTCGAAATCCTGCCCCGCGATTCAGGGAATAGCTATTCCGAACGGCAGGAGCGGTTTAAAACCGTGCGCGTGGTGTCAACGCTGAAATTTTATTTAGAGTAATTTTTTGACCGTCATCCCGAGCGCATGCGAGGGATCTTCGGTATTGGACAATTGGTAAAATGAAGATCCCTCAGGCTACGCCTTCGGGATGACGACGGAGAGATAGATGACTTCTAAAAAGAAAAACACCAACGCCATGTGGGGCGGGCGTTTTGACGCCAAACCCGCCAGTCTGATGCAGCAGATCAACGCCTCGATCGATTTCGACCACCGCCTCTGGCGCCAGGATATCGCCGGTTCAAAAGCCCACGCCAAAATGCTGGTCCTACAAAAAATTATTTCCGCTAAAGACGGCGCAGCCATTCAGAAAGGCCTCGGCACGATCGAAAAGGAAATCGCAGCCGGGAAATTCAAATTCACACGCGAAAACGAAGATATTCACATGAATATCGAGGCACGCCTGAAACAACTCATCGGCCCCGCCGCAGGAAAACTTCACACCGCCCGCTCCCGCAACGACCAGGTCGCCACCGATTTCCGTCTCTGGGTCCGCGAAGCCATCGATACGCTCATCACAAAAACCGAAACCCTGCAAAAAACCATCCGGGACCTCGAAAAAAAACATGCCAGATCCACCATGCCCGGCTTTACGCACCTGCAGGCCGCGCAGCCCATTACCCTCGCCATGCACCTGCAGGCCTACCATCACATGCTGGAACGCGACAAAGCCCGCCTGAAGGATTGCCGCAAACGCGTCAACCGATCCCCGCTCGGCGCCGCCGCTCTCGCCGGCACGCCTTATCCGATCGACCGCAAGGCTACATCCAAAGCGCTCGGTTTCGACGCGCCCATTGAAAACACACTGGATGCCGTCAGCGCCCGCGATTTCGCCAATGAATTCCTCTTCGCCTGCGCGCAATCCGGCCTGCATCTCTCGCGGCTGGCCGAAGAAATCATTCTCTGGGCCACGCCGCAATTCGGTTTTATAAACTTAAGCGACACATGGAGCACAGGCTCCTCCATCATGCCGCAGAAGAAAAACCCGGACGCCGCCGAACTCGTGCGCGGCAAGACCGGCCGTCTCACCGGCAACCTCGTCCAGCTCATGACCGTCATGAAAGGCCTGCCCCTCGCCTATAACAAGGACATGCAGGAAGACAAGGAGCCTGTGTTTGATTCCTTCGACACATTGTGCCTGTGCCTCGACGCCATGAGCGGCATGCTGGCCACGGCAAAATTCAACATAAATGCCATGCGCGACTCCGCCGAGAAGGGCTACGTCACCGCCACAGCGCTGGCCGACTGGCTGGTTATGAATTTGGATTTGCCTTTCCGCGACGCCCATCACGCAACGGGAGCAATCGTCAAACTGGCGGAGAAAAAACGCTGCCGCCTTGACGAGCTCAGCCTCGCCGACCTGCAATCCGTCAACAAACGCATTACGAAAAAAGTATTCGGCGTTCTATCTGTAAAATGACTTCGCATCCTGGACTTGATCCGGGATTCATGGATCCCGACTTTCGTCAGGATGAAGTCTGTAATGCAATCAGAAAATCGGGATATGCCAAATAAAAATAATTACCGTCCACCCCCTTTTTTTAAACCCGCCCTTGCGCAAAGATAGCTTCGCCCGCGAATAATCCGCGCGCCTTGAAAACCTTGGAGAAAATTTATGAAGAAAATGGTTCTTGCAGCCTCTGTTGCTGCGATTGTAAGCGTAACCCCTGCCCTCGCTGCCGATGTAACGGCTCCTGCTGTTGATGTGCCTGTAACAACGACAACGACTACGGAAACCGAAATGAAAACGGATGTTGTCGCTCCGCCTGCCGCTGAAGCGGAAATCGTTGTAACGACAGATGCCGCTGTTGGAACAAACACGGTTGCCGATGTGGCCTCCGCCGATGCCAGCCTCTCGACACTGGTCAGCGCATTGAAAGCCGCTGAATGGGTTGAGCCGCTGAAAGGCGCAGGACCTTACACTGTGTTCGCGCCCTCCAACGCCGCGTTCGAAGCATTGCCTGCCGGCACGCTCGAAAACCTGCTGAAGCCGGAAAACAAGGAAAAACTGCAGAATGTTCTGAAGCACCATGTCGTCGAAGGCAAAATCGCGGCCTCCGACATTGCCGAAGGCTCCACCGACGTGAAAGCCATGAACGGTACGAACCTGAAAGTCGAGAAAAACGCGACAAGCGTAACCGTCGGCGGCGCGCAAGTGACGCAAGCCGATATCGCCGCCTCGAACGGCGTTATTCACATGGTCGACAAGGTTATTGTTGAATAATCAAACACACTGAATTGACCACAACCGTCATCGCGAGCGAACAGCGTGAGCGTGCGATCCAGGGCCACAATAACCATTCTGGATGGCCGCGCGGTCTTGCAGACCGCTCGCAATTCGCTCTTGGATTCAAGTCTGAAGTGCAACATTTGGGTTATTTTTAATTTTTTCAATGGCTTGGGCAAAGACTTCTTCGGGTGTTTGGTAATCGAGGCATTTTCTGGGCCTTTCGTTAAGTTCTTTGGCGAT
>JBQTJN010000026.1:0-17491 GCA_052387095.1 Alphaproteobacteria bacterium | reverse complement strand
TGGGGATATTGCAAGGTAACAGGCAAAGACTACAACCATGACAATATGGATGAATGGGTTTCCAATGCCGATAGGGTTATAAATGCCGGTAACCCGATCAGCATTCCGGGCGCTGGGGATTCAAAAGTTTTGCAGACTGTACAGACTGCGACCAAGTACCTGGATAAAAACCCTATGCCGGACAAAGGGGACATCTGGACAAAACTTAAACATGTTTTCAGTTTTGAAGCCGAAGGCAGAGCATACTCGTCTATTAGAAATATTTTCTTGAGCCAGACCAATAAGGAAAAGCCGGTTGTTCCACCAGATCTTGCTATAGATAGTTTGAGTTAAGCCGAGGCAATTGTCAGACAATAAAGCGCAGCAGTTTCAGCGCGCAGGATATCGGGGCTGAGCGACACGGCCCTGATTTTTTTTTGCCGCCCCAGAACCTCGATTTCTTCCGGCGTGAATCCGCCTTCGGGGCCGATCAGAAAAGCGCTTTTATTTTCAATCGATTTTATATGCGGCGCTTCCGTACGTTCGGCGGCCCATAGAATTTCCGGACCTGCCCATCCGCCGATAATATTCGGCAGAAGTTGCAGCGGCAGCAGTTCCGGAATATCGAGGCGTTCGCATTGCTCGGCGGATTCAATGATCTGTGCGTGCAAGCGGTCTTCGTTGATTTTGCGAAGCTCGGTCCTTTGCATGAGGGCGGGATGCAAATGCGTGACGCCGAGCTCTACAGCTTTTTCAACCAGAAAGTCCATGCGGTGTTTTTTGATCGGGGAAAATATCAGGTGCCGGGCAGCGCGCGCGGGGGGCTGCGGGCGGTTTTGTTCCTTAAGTTCCAGCTCAGCGTGGTTTTTTGCAAAATCTGTAATTTCGGCGCGGTATTCTCCGTGCTGTCCGTTGAAGAGGCGAAGACTTGCGCCCGCCTGCATGCGCATGACGTTTTTCAGGTAATGGGCCTGCGCTTTTTCGAGCGTGATGGCGGCGCCTGCCTGCAAGGCTTGTGTCACGTAGAGTCGCGGCGATCCCGGGGAATAGGCCATAAGTCTTTAAAGCATATATTTAGTGTCTATAACAATGCATAAGCTTTTATTAATGTCATGTCCGCCTGCGCGGGGGTGACATGTGAAGATGATTTACATTAAACTTACTTAATCATGGTCCTGAATATTTATCCCTATATACGCCTCGCGCGGCTGGATCGTCCCATCGGCATCTGGCTGCTGCTGCTGCCCGGCTGGTGGGCGGTATTGCTGGCGGCTGGCGGCGTGCAACGCATGAACGCGGCGGACTGGAAAGTATTCGTGCTGTTCGGCATAGGTGCCGTACTCATGAGGGCGGCAGGATGCATCATCAATGATCTGTGGGACCGCAATCTCGACCGCCGCGTGGTGCGGACGAAGCAAAGGCCGCTGGCGGCGGGAGATGTGAGTGTTGCGGGGGCGCTGGTTTTTTTGTGCGTGTTGCTGGTGTTGTCGCTGATGATTTTGTGGCAGATGAACCTGGTGACTGTTCTGCTCGGGATCTTAAGTCTGCCTTTTATCGTGGCGTACCCCCTGATGAAGCGGTTCACATGGTGGCCGCAGACTTTTTTGGGGCTCACGTTTAATTTTGGCGCGCTGATGGGCTGGAGCGCGGTGACGGGTGTGCCGCAATTACCGGCGCTGCTGCTCTATGTCGGCGGCATTTTCTGGACGCTCGGCTATGACACGATTTATGCGCACCAGGACAAGGAAGATGACGCGCTGGCCGGGATTAAATCGAGCGCTTTGAAATTGGGCGAGCGGAGCAGGATATGGGTCAAAGTTTTTTACGCTGCCGCGTTCGCATTCATGATCATAGCCTGCGTTGTGGCCGTGCATACATGGGTGGCCGCGCTGTTTTTATTGCCTGCGTTTTTATATGCGGCGATGAATATCAGGAAATGGGATGAACAGGATGTGGACAGCGCGCTGGCGGTTTTTAAATCCAACCGGGATTTCGGTTTGATTCTGCTTGCAGGAATTGCCGCTGCGTCTTTTTTCTATTCGCCGTAAAGGCCGCGTAAATGCTGTTCGGCAACGACCAGCATGGACAGGCTGAGCGCGCCCGCATTTCTTAGTTCGGCCAGGAAAGGTTCTATTTTCCTGATTTTCGATTTGTTCTTTTCTACCCAGGCGGCAGTGCGTTTTCCTTCGGCCTTGCGCCCGGTTTCCTCGAGAATTTTCGCCGTCAGGCCGCTTTGCGAGGCATAGAGGCGCTCGATCAGGCCGGAGATGGCTTCCTGTTGCCAGGGGTCGTCGGATTTCATGAATCGCGCGCGCTGGCGCAGCCATCTGAAGTGGAAATCATGGCTGATGCTAAAGTAGACCTGCGCAACTTCCAGAAGTTCGCAATTATAATCCTGCGAAAGACGGATGATATCGCAAGCTGATTCCATTTCCGTCATAGCGGCCACATCATAGGCCAGCCCCTTGGGCAGGCCGTCATGAATATTGGAATCCGCGTATTGCTTTACATTTGCCTTCATGTCGGAGGGCAAAACATTCATCAGGTTTTTGTGCAGCGTTCCGATGCCGGACTGGTAGGTTTTAATCATAGTGCTGGGATCTACCGCCTTGCCGGTGCGTGTAACCAGCCATGTCACAGCATGCTCCACCATCTGAGCAATCTCTCGCATCGCCTTGAGTTGCACTTGTGCCGGAGTTTTATTATCAAGCGATTCAATCGCCTTCCAAAATTCACGCAGATTGTACACATCGCGAACAATAATATAGGCTTTGGCGATTGCATCGCTTGTAGCGCCGGTGTGGTTCATGATGTTCTTTATGAAGGCGGGACCCATGCGATTGATGAGCGAGTTAGCCATGCTGGTGGCTATAATTTCACGCGCCAGGCGGTGCTTTCTGATTTCCTCAGGATATTTTTTGCGCAGGGCGGCTGGAAAGTAATCTATCAGCCAGTCCTGCATGTCCGGATTGTCCGGAATATTCGTGCTGAGGAGATTATGTGTGAATGCGATCTTGGCGTAGGATAGAAGCGTGCACAGCTCCGGGCGTGTCATGCCCTTGCCCAGTTTGTGACGGGCGGCGATGGTTTTCTGATCCGGTAAAAATTCAATCTCACGTTTGAGACTTTCCGTGCGCTCAAGTTCATCGATTAATTCCCCGTGCAGCAACAGGTTTTCGGCAGCCTGCAGTTCGGCGAGGCTGATGGCCTGCGCCTGCTGGTAATTATTGCGCAGGACATGAGCGGCCACTTCGTCCGTCATGCTCTCAAGCAGTTTGTTACGGGATTTAATATCCATGCCATTGCTTTTATCGCGCGTGATTTCGTTAAGCAGAATCTTGATATTGACCTCATTGTCCGATGTATTGACGCCGGCGGAATTGTCGAGGAAGTCGGTGTTGATGCGCCCGCCTTTTTCAGCATATTCAATGCGGCCCCGCTGCGTGACGCCCAGATTGGCGCCTTCGCCGACCACGCGGGCGCGAATTTCACCGCCGTCGATGCGCAGCGGGTCATTGGCCTTGTCACTGGCGTCGGCATGAGTTTCCATGCTGGATTTAATATAGGTGCCGATGCCGCCGAACCAGAGCAGGTCCGTGCGGGCTTTTAAAATTGCGCGCATCAACTCGGCCGGTGTGATATTATCCTTGTCGAGATCGAAGCGCTTGCGGATCTCGGGCGTTAATTTAAGGGTTTTTTCACTGCGCAAATATATGCGTCCGCCTTTGGACAGCAGGGAGGTATTATACTGATCCCAGCCCATGACGTTGTTGAAGAGGCGTTGGCGTTCGACAAAGCTGCCTTTCGTATCCGGATCCGGATCACAGAAAATATGCATATGATTGAAAGCACCGATCAGTTTTATCTGGTCCGATAAAATCATCGCATTGCCGAAGACGTCGCCACCCATATCGCCAACCCCGGCAACATAGAAGGGCAATTTCTGGATGTCATGATTGAGTTGGCGGAAATGTAGCTTGATGGATTCCCAAGCGCCCTTGGCGGTGATGCCCATTTTTTTGTGATCGTACCCGGCCGAACCGCCTGAGGCGAACGCATCACCGAGCCAGAAGCCGTATTCAATGGACAGCGCGTTGGCGATATCCGAAAAGGTTGCTGTGCCCTTGTCGGCGGCGACGACGAGATACGGATCATCACCGTCATAACGGACGACATTTCCCGGGGGTACAATATTGCGGCCCTTGCGGTTGTCTGTGATATCAAGCAGGCCGCGAATGAAAATCCGGTAGCATTCGATGCCTTCAGCCTGGAATTCCTGGCGGCCGCGGGTCGGGGTTTTTACAACAAATCCACCCTTGGAGCCCATTGGTACGATGACGGAATTTTTTACCATCTGAGCTTTCATCAGGCCGAGTACTTCGGTGCGGTAATCTTCATGGCGATCCGACCAGCGCAGGCCGCCGCGCGCGATCTTATCACCGCGCAGGTGAATGGCCTCGACACGCGGGGAATAAACGAAAACTTCGCGGAAGGGTTTGGGTTCGGGCAGGTCGGGGACATTTTTGCTGTCGAGTTTGATCGAGAGCCAGGATTTGGGTGCGCCGCCCGGCAATGTCTGAAAATAATTGGTGCGCAGCGTTGCCTGTGTGATGGCCGTCAGTGTGCGCAGGATGCGGTCCTGATCGAGAGAGGCTACGCCTTGCAGTTCTTTTTCGATCGCAGCGAGACAGCCGTCGGCCAGCTTGTCGTTTTCCTTGCGCCTGGCCGGGTTGTGGCGGTGCATAAAGAAATTAATCAGAAGGTGGGCAATACGCTGGTTTTCCGTGAGTGCGTTCTGGATATAATCCTGGCCGTAGGGCGAACGCACCTGGCGCATATATCTTACATAGGTGCGTAGGATGCTGACCTCACGCCAGCCGACCGCACTGCTGAGGATTAACTTGTTGAGTGCGTCGCTTTCAGCTTCGCGGTACCAGATTTTTTCAAAGGCTTTTTCGAACTCATCTTTGGCGATATCAAGATCAACCGGTGGGCGGCCGGGCGCGGTTTCAAGGAGAAAATCCTGGATCCAGATTGTTTTATCAAGACCGAGCGGTTTAACCTCAAAAGGGAGTTCGGATACGGCGCGCAAGCCCATATCGCCCAGGATCGGCATGACATCGGACAGCGTCAGGGGTTTTTGCGGGTTGTAAATTTTCAGGCGCAATTGCCGTTCGTCCAGTTCCTCCGTGCGGTAGAGGTCAAGGCTGAGGCGGTCGCTTTCTATTACAGATTCAATCTTGAAAATATCGAATACGGCCTGCTTCGGACGATAACGCACGGCATAGCCGGATGAAAACGCATCGGCGTATTTCACAGAGAAGCGGGTAATTTCCTGGTCGTCCTCAAGGGTTTCATAAAGCGCACCGGTGAGGCGTTCCGACCATGTCTGGCCGGCCTCCTGCAATTTGGCTTCGATGGCGAAGGCGTTATATTTCTTCGGTAATTTTTGTGAAATGCGGATGGTGTACATGACACGGGCAAAGAGCGAGTCGTCGATCTGCGTGAAAAAATTCGTGCATTTACCGTGCAGTTCTTCTTCAAGAATTTGCTCGATCCGGCGGCGGATGGTGGTGCCGAAACGATCGCGCGGTACATAGACAATGCAGGAAATATAACGGCCGAACGTGTCGTGGCGCATGAAAAGAGCAATGCGCTGGCGCTCCTGCAGGCGCAGGATATTCAGGCAGGTCTTGAAAAGTTCCCGGGTTGAAACTTGGAATAGTTCATCGCGCGGATATTTTTCAAGAATGTGGCGCAGGGCCTTGCGGTCATGAGAGCCGGAGGTGAAATCCGACATGTTCATGACATCTTCGACCTTTTCACGTAGGTACGGCACATCACTGACGCTGCGGGAATAGGTAACAGATGTGAAGAGGCCGAGGAAAAGTTTTTCGCCCGTCACCTTGCCGTTTTTATCGTAGAGTTTAACCGCGATGGCATCCATCGGCACAGCGCGGTGTACGCGGGAGAGACGGTTGGTCTTGGCAACGGAAACCGCGGGAAGATCACGGCGCAGTTCCTGCAGGCTGCGCGGCAGACCTTCTTCGGATTCACTGATGTAAGCGCCGGCTTTGCCGCGCAGGATGCCAAGATTTTTGTGCTCAACTGTTTTACTTTTCAACTCACCGTTTTTTTCCGTGAATTCATATTCGCGGCCGCCGAGGAAGGTAAAGTTGTTATTAGAGAGAAAATCAAGGAAGGTCGTGAACCGCTGCAATTCTTCCTTGGAGTGCGGGGTTTTCGATTTGGCCAGTTCGCTTCGGGTCTTTTGCATTTCCGCCAACATCAAGCGCCAGTCTCGATTGGCGATTTTGACATCGCTGATGGATTCTTCGAGTGATTTTTTTAAATCGACTTGGGCACTATCCGAAAGGGTGCGGTTGATCTGCACATAAATATGCGACTGGAGTTTGTAGCCGTCTTTCTGCCCTGACGACACGTCCTGCAATTTTCCGTTCGCATCGTAACGCACGTAGATCAACGGGTGGAGCAGCATCTCAATCAGGAAATTATTACGGTTGATTTCTGCGGCAACGGAATCAACCAGGAAGGCCATATCATCGTTAATGCAGTTGATGTAGGTCTTTTTGTGAAGGAAGCTGCGCGATGGCGGGCAGCAGACGTCAATTTTTGACTCACCCGGCTTTTTGTTCTTCGTCAGTTGCCACTGGCGTTCGATCAGGTCAGTAAAAAAATTATGATCACGATTTTTATGATCTTCATCGGCGATGCGGGCTTCGAATATTTCAAAGAATTTTTGCCGTAGCCGGGAATCGCCTGCGGGTTTTTGCGGGACTGATTTTTTAGTCGAGGATCTGGCCATGATTTGTGTGTAATTTAGTTATGGGGCGGTGAACCGGTCTTGAAGATGCTTCTATATGCGCACGCCGTCAAGCCGCAGCGCAAAATTACCATAATCTTAATTTATTATTTCAAGAATATTTTCAAATTCAGAAATAGTCCATTCGGCGCCGACTAGTTTTGTGTGGAGGGCGCCTTGCCGGTCAAAGATGAGTGTTTCGGGCAGCCGCGTTATGCCGAATAATTTGCCGCCCACATCATCCCGGTCGAGCGCTATAAAAATATTATCGCCTGTCCAGGACAACTTCGCGCGTTTGCCGAAATTTTTAATCGCCGCTTCATCAAGGTCGGATGAGAGCGCAATCAGGACAAGATCTTTTTTATGACGTGCAACAATTTTCAAAAGGTCTGGAAATTCCTTCACGCAGGGCGCACACCAGGATGCCCAGAAATTCAGGACGACGATTTTATTTTTGAAATCTGTGCTGGTATAAGTCTTCCCATTCAACGCTGTAAACGAAAAATCCGGCAGTGGAACCGCGGAGCTTTCCAGCACGGGCGGCGCAGCGCGGTCCAACCATAACGTCACGCTGTAGGCGGTCAGGATGAGCCCGGCCAGCAAGGCTATATTCAGAATCAGGCTGTTGCTTTTTCTCATGTGCGGCTTTCCCGCGCAGAGAGCGCCAATTGCAGTAAAAGCCCCGCGGCAACGAGGGCGGTGGCGATGTAAGGGAAAAGCCGGCCCTTGTTTTCAACGACGTTGAGAATCGTTGTTTCGCGGGTTGGGACCTGTTCAAAAGAAGATTGGTAGAATGTATAGCCCTTGTAACGAAGCGGTTCATTCATGCCGATACGAAATTTTTGTTCTATACTGCCGTCATGAACGACGACATCGGATTCGTAAGCCCGGGCGAGGGTTGTGCCGGGATGATCCTCTTTGCGGAAATCATCGAGCGAAACTGAAAATGGCAAGAGCCTTTGCTCCTTGCCGAGGATGAGTTTGTAGGTGTGACTGCCGCGCTTGAGCATGACGGGTTTCGGCATGTTTTCAAAGGCGATGTAGGTGCCGTTCTGATCTGCACTGCCGCCTGAAAGTTCAAAGGTAAAACCCGGTATGTTGGTTTCGTTTTCTTTTTCCAGTATTTTGGCTTCAAGCTTCATAAAGCGTGCCATATCTTTGTATCCGCCAGTCTCTTCGCGTTTTTGAATAGCGCAGTTGGCGCAGCGCCCCACGGCTTTCAATACAAACGGGAAATTCGGCAGGGTGATTTCGCCGCGCAAATCTGAAAACGCGACGCGATGCTGCAGCGCCTCGTCCCGAAAGATAAAAAATTCGCGATTGTTGTAATCGTAAATATAGGGCGTTGAATCCCCTTCGGCGATGACCATAAAACCTTCGCGGGCGGTCAGGGCTGTGAGCAGTCCGCCAATCAGCAGGATCAAAGTTCCAAAATGAGCGAGAATGGTGCCGCTTTTGCGCCACGTCCATTCGCTGCGCAAGATACATTTGGCCAGCAGGCTGAGGCTCAGCAGGCCGAGGAGCGTATAGGTGCCCGGCACTGGTAGGGGTTCGACAAAATAAAAGAACGAGGCGAAGAATATTTTATGCGCTTCGTAAAGACCAAGATAGTGCTGCGCCAGCGTTCCCGCCACCAGGTTAAGCATCAGAAGTGGCAGGATAAAAAAAACAAGGTTGGCGCTGCCCAGAAAATTTAGGGCGGCATGCGCTTTATCCAGCGCTTTTTGGGGGCCCGAATGGTATAATAGAGACATGGGCCTAGAGGTATAGAAATTCCCCGGCCCCGACAACAGGAATTAAAATTATGAAAAAATTTGTATTTATTGTGGGCTTGGCAGTGTTTTTGCTGACGCCGGTTCATAAGGCCGCAGCGGAGCGGGAAAGCAAGATTGATAGCATGTTCGGCACAAAAAAGCAGGAAACGGAAGAAGTGCCGGTCATCAGCGTGGAAGACCAGGCGCTGATCACGACATACCTGGAAGAAAACTATGCTTCTCAATGCGTGACACCTCTTCAGAAAAAAAGAAGCAGCTGCCGGTCTACTATGGGGCAGCCGAAGAAATATGTGATCGGCGAGCGGGTGCGCGCCGGGCTTTATTCGTCTGCGCCGGCTGATCTGGTTTCGGACCTGACGAAGTTACCGAAAGGTTACAGATATGTGCGGGTCGATAAAGATATTCTGCTGATCAACGACAAAACCAAGATTCCGCTGGCGGCAGTAACCTTGACACCTGAGTCCACGTCCACGGACGTTATTGAGACCAAGAAGACCTATAAATCAAAGATCAAGCTGACGGCGGAAGAGTAATTACCACTCGAGAATAACTTTTCCGCTCTGGCCCGACAGCATGGTATCGAAACCTTTCTGGAAATCATCGATTTTATAATGATGTGTGATGACGGGAGAGATATCCAGCCCGGCCTTCAGCATGGCGGCCATCTTGTACCAGGTTTCATACATCTTACGCCCGTAAATGCCACGTAAATCCAGGCTTTTGAAGATGACTTTATTCCAGTCAATCGCGATCTGTTTTGATGGAATTCCCAGGAGGGCGATCTTGCCGCCGTGATTGATGACATCGAGCATGTCGTGGAAAGCCTGTTCAGCCCCGGACATTTCGAGAACGACGTTAAAACCCTCCTTTATGCCCAGTTCATCCATAACGTCTTTCAGATTTTCATTGCGCATATCAACCGGGCGGCAATCGCCCATTTTTTGCGCGAGAGCAAGACGGTAGGGGTTGATATCGGTGATAACTACATTGCGCGCGCCGGCGAAGCGGCAGATAGCGACGGCCATCAGGCCGATGGGGCCGGCGCCGGTGATGAGCACGTCCTCGCCGATGAGATCGAAGGAGAGCGCGGTATGAACGGCATTGCCGAACGGATCGAAAATTGAGGCAAGATCGTCGGAAATCTCATCCGGGACGGGAAAAACATTGGAGGCGGGCAGGCGCATATATTCCGCGAACGAACCCTGCACGTGATAGCCGAGGCCGATCGTGTTGCAGCAGAGATGGCGATTGCCGGCGCGGCAGTTGCGGCAGGTTTCGCATACCAGGTGGCCTTCGCCGGACACACGCCGGCCTTTTTTAAAATGCGTGACTTCGGATCCAATCTCTTCAATCCTACCGACATATTCATGGCCGGTGATGAGTGGCACCGGGACGTTTTTCTGTGCCCAGTCATCCCATTTATAAATATGGATGTCGGTGCCGCAGATGGCGGATTTTTTAATTTTAATGAGGACATCGTTCGGGCCGATCTCAGGTACCGGCGCGTCCTTTACCATCCATATGCCGGGTTCGGCTTTGAGTTTGGAAAGCGCCTTCATGCTGCTTTGCCCTTGAGCACGCCGAGATTTTTACCGACCTCGATGAAAGCGGAAACGGCCTTGTCGATGTGCGCGCGCTCATGAGCGCAGGACATTTGCGTGCGGATGCGGGCTTTGTCCTGCGGCACGACGGGGAAGGAGAAGCCGACGACATAGACGCCGCGTTTCAACATTTCTTCAGAGAATTTTCCCGCGAGCGCGGCGTCATACAGCATAACGGGAATGATCGGGTGTTCGCCTTGCAGCAGTTCGAAGCCGGCTTGAGTCATTTTCGCCCTGAAATATTTGCTGTTTTCCTGCAGTTTTGTGCGCATGGCCTTGCCGTCTTTTTCAATCAGGTCGAGCGCAGCGATCGATGTAGCGGTAATGACGGGCGCGAGGGTGTTGGAGAATAGATAAGGGCGTGAACGCTGGCGCAGATATTCAATGATGGTTTTTTTGCCGGACGTGTAGCCGCCGGATGCACCGCCGAGCGCTTTCCCCAAAGTGCCGGTGATGATGTCGATGCGGTGCGAGAGGCCGAAATGATCCGGCGTGCCGCCGCCATTTGGGCCCATAAAGCCGACGGCGTGAGAATCGTCAACCATTACGAGCGCATCGTATTTATCGGCGAGGTCGCAGATAGCGGGGAGGTTGGCGAGGTAGCCATCCATCGAGAAAATACCATCGGTGGCGATAAGGCGGAAACGCGCATCTTTTGCGTCCTTCAGACATTGTTCCAGCGCCGCCATGTCGTTGTTCTCGTATCGGAAGCGTTTGGCTTTTGACAAACGCACGCCGTCGATGATGCTGGCATGGTTGAGAGAATCGCTGATGATCGCGTCTTGCTCCCCGGTCAGGGTTTCAAACAACCCGCCATTGGCGTCGAAGCATGAACCGTAGAGAATGGTGTCGTCCTTTCCGAGAAATTCTGAAATACGTTTTTCCAGTTTTTTGTGAATATCCTGCGTGCCGCAGATGAAGCGTACCGAGGCCATGCCGTAGCCGTGTTCGTCGAGGGATTTTTTGGCCGCCGCAATCATGGCTTCATTGTCGGCCAGACCCAGGTAATTATTTGCGCAAAAATTAAGAACCTTTTCACCGCTGCTGACGGAAATTTCTGCGCTCTGCATGGAGGTAATAACGCGCTCAGGTTTATATAGCCCGCTTTCCCGGATGGATGCGATGTCCGTTTCAAGATGGGCGATCAGTTTTTTACTCATGACGGGCTCCCGGTTTTGCAGATTCGCAAAATACTATACCCGATCAGCGCCGAGAGGAAAGAGGCGGCAAAGACAGCGAGGCGCACTTCCGCGCCTATTTCCGGATTCCCGAAAGCCAGCAGGCTGAGAAACAGGCTCATGGTGAAGCCGATGCCGGTGAGCACGGATACGCCGTAAAGCTGGAGCCAGCCTGCATCCACCGGTTTGCTGCAAATGCGAAGGCGCGTGCCCAGCCATATAAAGGAGAAGACACCGATTTGTTTGCCGAAGAATAATCCGGCGGCGATGCCGAGCGGAACGGGTGTGAGAAATTCCTGAAATGATATTCCCTGCACGTTTACGCCTGCATTTGCAAAAGCGAAGAGCGGCAATATCAGGAAAGCGACATAGGGATGCAGGACATGTTCAAGCTTTTCAAGCGGCCCGTCACCGTCTTTGCTCAACGGAATTGTCAGGGCGACCATTACGCCGGCGATTGTTGCGTGAACACCTGATTTGTAGATACAAAGCCATACCAGCAATCCCACGAGGAGATACGGAATCAGATTCCTGACGCCCTGCCGGTTCATAAGCAGGTTGACGACAAGGCCGGCTGCAGCCGCGTTCAGGAACATAAAAGAGATATCGCCGGTATAAAACACGGCGATGATTAGAATGGCGGCAATGTCGTCAACAATAGCCAGAGAGAGTAGCAAAATCTTTAGCGAGAACGGCACGCGGTCTGCGAGCAAAGCGAGAACGCCAACGGCAAAGGCAATATCGGTGGCGACCGGAATTGCCCAGCCGCGCATGGCGGCCGCATCACCGGCATTAAAACCTGTATATATCAGCGCCGGCACGACAATTCCACCGAGCGCAGCTATAACGGGAAGTGCGGCCTGCGCCCGGGTCGAGAGTTCGCCTTCCAGGACTTCGCGCTTGACCTCGAGTCCGATGAGTAGAAAGAAAATTGCCATCAGCCCATCATTGATCCAATGCACGACTTCTTTATTGAGCGCGGCGTTGTAAATACCTTGGAGTGGAGAGTTGCTGAGTGCAAAGGCGGTTACTGCGGCAAAAAACAATATGATGCCGCTGGCGCTTTCATTCTGCAGGAATTTCCGGATATCCATGTCAGCCCATATGCCAGCCGTGACTGACGGTGATGGATTGGCCTGTGAGAGCGTTGGTTTCAAAGGCGCCGAGAAACAGGGCAACCTCGGCGACATCGTCGATGGTGGTGAATTGTTTGTCGACCGTCGTGCCGAGCATGATTTTCTCGATAACTTCCTGCTCGGTTATGCCGAAGCTTTTGGCCTGTTCCGGGATTTGCTTGCGCACCAGCGGCGTATCAACGAAGCCCGGGCAGATGACATTAGAGCGTACGTTGTATTTCGCGCCTTCCTTTGCCATGACGCGGGAGAGACCGAGAATACCGTGCTTGGCGGTGACGTAAGCGGATTTATATGGAGAGGCTTCGTGCGAATGCGCAGAGCCCATATATATAAGTGTGCCGCGCTTTTGTTTGTACATGTGTTTGACGCAGGCTTTGGTGGTTAGGAAGGCGCCATCGAGATGTACGGCGAGCAATTTTTTCCATTCAGTGAAAGGGAATTCCTCGATAGGGTGGACAATCTGGATGCCGGCATTGCTGACGAGGATATCAATTGCGTTCCATTTCTTTGCGGCCTGCTCTATGCCTCCATTGACGTCGTCTTCGTTTGTGACGTCCATTTTTACGGCGATAGCTTCACCGCCCGCCCTGATGATTTGTTGTGCGGCGTCTTCCGCCTGTTCCTTCTTAAGATCGCAGATGGCGATCTTCGCGCCGTAACTTGCATATTTCAGGGCGATGGCATGGCCGAGCCCGCTGGAAGCGCCGGTGATCACCGCGGTTTTGCCTTCGAGTTTTTTATGCATAACGCCTCTTCGTGTGAATTTCCTTTATACGTTAGCATAAGTCCATAAAAAAACACCCCGCAATGTGACGCGGGGTGTTTTCACTTTGTCCTAATATTTTAAGCGGCTTTGGCGCGGTCGTTAATGCCGCCTTCAGCCAGCTTGGTGAGTTTTTCATCGGCACCTTTTTCCTCCTCGAGAATTTCGTGGAGAAGTTTTCCCGCCTCCGCAAAGCCGAGGTTTTTCGCAAGTGCGCAGAGTGTGCCGTAAGAAGCGATTTCATAGTGCTCGGCTTTCTGACCGGCTGCGATCAGGCCGGCATCGCGGACTTCCTTGTTCTTCACCTCTTTGATGATTTCCTCACCTTCCTTGACCAGGCCTTTGGTGGCTTCGCAAGGATTGCGTTTTTTGTCAAAGCCGAGAACTTCGAACACGCGCTCAAGTTTCGTGATCTGGCGCTCGGTTTCACCTTTATGGTTTGTAAAGGCGCTGGCGAGCAGGGGATTGTGAGCCGCTTCCGCCATTTTGCCCAAAGCTTCCGCCAGGCGATGTTCAGAATCATAGGAATCTTCCAGAAGAGATTTAAAGAGATCTTCCATTGTCTCTATTTTTGAAAAAACGCTCATGATTATAGCTCCTTTATATTTCAGGTATGGGTTAGTAACGCATGAGGTGCGCAAAAGTTCGCTTTCCCACCATAATTATTATTACGGTAAAAACGTAGCGCATCCTGCATATGAGGGAATGCAGCCGCCGGGGAAAATATATTGAAAGCGCTCTTATTCTCACGCAAATATCATTAAAGTGCTTTTGAACTTCAACTACTTTTTTCCAAATCTCGATAACATCAGCTTGATTAGTCATGCGGGGTTCCTAACAGAAAATACTGGTGCCATCGAGAGGATTTGAACCTCCGACCTCCGCATTACGAAGGTGTTGCTCTGCCCCTGAGCCACAACGGCCTGTTTCGTTATGAAATACAGCTTCCCGGCCTTCGGTTACAACTAAAAACTTGCCCCGGACGATGCGGCCACTTATATAAAGTTCCGGAAGGTCGGCGCGGGCGGACGCTCGCTCAATCCGGTCAGGTCCGAAAGGAAGCAGCCGCAGGTGAATTTTTCCGGGTCGTGTCCGGCTTTCCACTCTCTTTCCCCGGCTTCCACAGCTGATTTCCTCCATTTCCCGCCCCCCTGAATTGCGCTTTTGCCAGAATCGCTCTAAAACGGATTCCCATGTCCCAGCCCGCGTCCCCAGATCCCAAACCCTACCGTGTTCTTGCTCGGAAATACCGGCCGCAGAATTTCGACGAGTTGATCGGGCAGGATCCGCTTGTGCGCACGCTCAAGAACGCCATTTCATCGGGCCGCATCGCGCATGCCTTCATGCTGACGGGCGTGCGCGGGGTCGGCAAGACGACGACGGCGCGCATTATCGCCAAGGCGCTTAACTATACCGGACCGGACGCCAAGGCGGGGCCCACGACGGGCTCGACCGACGACTGCCAGCTTTGCAAAGCCATCAGTGAGGACCGCCACCCGGATGTGATTGAGATGGATGCGGCGTCCCGCACCGGCGTCGATGATATCCGCGAAATTCTTGACGGCGTGCGCTATGCGCCGACGGAAGCGCGCTACAAGATCTACATCATCGACGAAGTGCATATGCTGTCGAAGAATGCGTTTAACGCGCTGCTGAAGACACTGGAGGAGCCGCCGCCGCATGTGAAATTCATTTTCGCGACGACGGAGATCCGGAAAGTCCCGGTGACAGTGCTGTCGCGCTGCCAGCGCTTTGATCTGCGCCGTGTCGACATGCCGACACTAATCGATCATTTCAGGAAAATTTCCGCCGCGGAAAAAATCAAGGCCGATGACGAGGCGCTGACAATGATCGCGCGCGCGGCGGATGGATCCGTGCGCGATGGTCTCAGTCTGCTCGATCAGGCGATCGCGTTGGGGCAGGGGAATGTCACGGGCGACCAGGTGCAGTCGATGCTGGGCCTCGGTGATCGCCTGCACAATGTCGATTTGTTTGAATTTGTGCTGGGCGGAGAGCTGGCGCAGGCACTTTCCATTCTCGATGACCTGCACCGCGGCGGCGGCGATCCGGTGGTTCTAATTCAGGATTTGCTGGATATTACGCATATATTGACGCGCCTGCGCGCCGTGCCGGCGCTGCAGAGCAATGAAGCGCTGGCAGGCGGGCTGGATGCCAGGCGTCTGTCGGCCATGGCGCAGAAACTGCCGATGGGCGCTCTTTCCAAGAGCTGGCAGATTTTATTAAAGGGCCTCGCCGAAGTGCAGATGGCACCGGATCCGCGCCGCGCCGCGGAGATGATCGTCATGCGCCTGGCCTACGCCGCCGAACTGCCCGACCCGGTGGATCTTGTGCGCACGCTGAAAAATCAACCTGCGGATTCGTTGCCCTCTACGCAAGCATCTTTACGCGAACCGCGCGGCGGCGGGCGGACGCTGAATTCCATTTCAGGTTCTGCTTCTGCGGCGGCTGTATCTGCTCTGCCTGAAACCAAACCCGTAACATCGGCCGCGCTGCATACGTTGGAGGATGTGGTCGCACTCTTGAATGCCCACGGCGAAGTTCTGCTGGCGAGCCAGATTTATCAATATGTGCACCTGATCCGCATGGAGGCCGGGCGGCTTGAAATCCGCCCCGCCGAGATGGCGCCGCCGACATTGTCGCAGGATCTGGGCCGCCAGCTCAGCCGCCTGGCGGGTGCGCGCTGGATGGTCAGTATTTCGAAGGAACAGGGGCAAATGACATTGGCCGCGCAGGCGCAGGCTGTTAAAAATGCCGCCTTCACCGCGGTTTTGCAGGCGCCAGAGATACAGGATATACTGCAGGTCTTTCCGGATGCGCAGTTAACCGATATAAAGTATCCTGAAGACTAGATAAGGATAGATCATGATCGATATGCAGAAAATGATGCAGCAGGCCCAGCAGATGCAATTTAAGCTGGCCGAGATGCAAGAGCTGATGAAGGAAATTATTGTCGAGAGTGAGGCCGGCGGCGGACTGGTGAAAGTCAGCATGAGCTGTGCGGGCATTGTGAAAAGTCTCGACATTAATCCATCGGTTATCAGCGCGTCCGATAAGGAAACGCTGGAGGATATGGTTATCGCCGCGATCAATAACGCGGGCGCTGCCAAGGAGGCGCGTATCCAAGAAGAAACCCAGAAGATGATGAAAGAACTGGGCATGCCTGCGAACGCGCAATTGCCGGTCTAAAACTTTCATGCGAGTTCTCACGTGGAATATCAACTCGGTGCGCCTGCGCCTCCCTTTACTTTTGAAGCTCATGAGCGAAAGCAATGCGGATATTATCGCGCTGCAGGAAACCAAGTGTCCGGATGAATTTTTTCCGCTCGAGGAGATTCACAAGGCTGGTTACAGGCATATCTATATTCATGGCATGAAATCCTATAATGGCGTGGCTGTGTTATCCCGCGCACCGTTTTTTGCGCAGGAAATCCATCACCGTTGCGGCAAGGAGGACTGCCGGCATATAGCGGTGAATTTCAAGGATTTCGAGCTGCATAATCTGTATATCCCGGCGGGGGGCGATGAGCCGGATCCTGTCATCAATGTCAAATACAAACACAAGCTGGATTTCGTCGACGAGATGACACGGTGGTTCAAAAAGAATTACAAGCGGGACGCAAAATTGATTGCACTGGGCGATTTCAATATCGCGCCGCAGGAGCATGATGTTTGGTCGCACAAGCAATTGAAAAAGGTCGTATCGCACACAGAACCCGAGATCACGCGGCTGGGCAAAATGCAGCGCTCGCTCGACTGGGTGGACACGGCGCGGCATTTCATCCCGCCCGGGGAAAAAGTCTATACATGGTGGTCGTACCGCAATCACGACTGGCGTAAATCCAATCGCGGTCGGCGGCTCGATCATATCTGGGTGACACAGCCTTTGCTTCCCGCCCTGAAATCGCACGATATTCTGACAGATGCCCGCGACTGGCCACAGCCGTCGGACCATGTGCCGGTCATGATCGATCTGGCGCTTAAAGCGTGATCCGGGAATTTTTAACGCGAAGGAGCGAAGGTTTGGCAAGTACCGTCATCGCGAGCGAGCGAAGCGAGCGCGGCGATCCAGACTTAAATCTCTCTCGGGATTATTCCTCGCCCCTTGGGGCGTAAACTTCATGGATGAGCGGATACATCCATAAGCGGCATAATGTTACGGTACTTCTTTATCATTTTGTTTTTCCAGCAAAATACCGTCGCGCGGTCTTTGATGAG
>JBQTJN010000025.1:0-8282 GCA_052387095.1 Alphaproteobacteria bacterium | reverse complement strand
TTTTTTTTGGTGTTTTTTGTTTTTCCCTTAACCTCCTGTTTTTTTTTTTTTGGGGGCTTATTATAATTAATATACATAATAAAAACAAACGACTCTGCCCTGCGCGTCGATCCAGTTTGTATAGTATAAAAGATAGACCGGAATTTTTTCTGCAATAATTATGTCACGTGTGCGGCCGGTGGAAATGGCCTGCTCTATTTTTTCCGGAGACCAACCCGCCTCGCCGCTTAAAATGAAAGCCGCCATCTTGTCGGGCTCTTTCATGCGAATACAGCCGGAAGATACGGCACGGGTGGCACGGTCAAAATAATATTTTTCATTCGTGTCATGTAAATAGATGCTGTAACTGTTCGGCATCAACACGCGAACGCGGCCCAAAGGGTTGTGCGCGCCCGGAATCTGCACCATTTGCATGGCGTGGAGATCGTTTTGCGAGATGGCGTTCCAGTCGACGCTGAGCGGGTCAATGCTCTGTGCATCCGGGCCGCGCCCGTGCACCAGCTCTATGCCTTTATTCTGTAAGTAATAAGGATCAGCCTGCAGCTTGGGGAGAATGTCTTCTTCCTTGATGATCGGCGGCACGGTCCATGTCGGATTGAAACGCACGCCGGCAATGTTCGTGATGAAACTCGGTGTCGATCGTTTCGGGCGGCCGACGATGACATCCATCTCCAACGAGATTTTTCCGCCTTCGATCGCCCAGAGTTTTTCCGATGGAATATTTACCAGCACGAAACGATCGGGTCTTGGTCCCTCGACCCAGCGCAGGCGTTCCATATTTGCAATCAGCTGCAGCATGCGGTTTTCTTTAATGCGGTTGATGGCCATTAAGGTCGCCGGCCCAATCACGCCATCGCCGTATAATCCATGTTCTTCCTGCAATTTCACGATCTTTGCGAAGAGAGCGTCATCATACAGAAGCGGGTCTTCACCCTGCTGCGCCGCATGCATGCGCAGGCGCAGATCGGGCACGCGGGCGTGGCGCCGGCCCGGCTTCAACAGTCCGCCGAAATTAATGGGCAGCACTTTTGCGTAGGGCTCTTCGGGTTGCGCGGAGAGACGGATCAGCTCTTCTTTCAGGCGCGCATAAGTCGTGCTCTGCGGCTGGTAATCGCGGATAATGTTTTTGAAATCATCCGTCTGCATCAATCCCAGGATCTGCGCAGTGGTCAGGGGTTCCGTCCAGTAGAACGGATCCATACCGATATTATCCGGGCGCACGCGCGCACCGGTCAAGTCACGCACAAAGCGCAGGAAAGAATCCGTCAGCAGCAATTCATTTTCGAGCGAATTCCAATCGGCTTTGCTAAGGCGCTCCAATACTTCCGGTGTACGGTAATTCGCGGGATTAAAACCGTGCTGCCATGAAAGTTGTAATTCAGCCGTCAGCGCAGCGGCATGATTCTTGGTATCGACCCAGTACGGTTTGCCTGCACGGGCGGCGTAGAATTCATAAACGCCCTTGGCATCGACAAATTCCGTCTGGTGTTTTTCAGTGATGGATTTCACGTCTTCAAGAGTGAAGACCACTGGCGCGGGTATTGTGAATAAATCGATAAAGGCATGCGCGGGCGCAGCGGCCTCAAAAACGCCGATCACTACAAAAGCAAGAATGAGGAATTTCCGGGTCAGGGGAACAGCTTTCAGAATCTACAAGGTTGATGCAGCCCATACGACAATAAAAAAGCCGGTTGTTCAACCGGCTTTAACCGTTAATGACGTTAAGTTTCATTCAAACTAACCGGACTTAACGACCAAAGATAATGGAGTCTGGGTTTGTTATAACAAGCGACATATCCTCAAGGTCTTTAATCTCAACAACCCCGTCGCCCACCCATCCCGAATTTACGGTGCTAGAAACGCTTAATACCCTTCTCCAATGTATTTCAGGGTATCGGGTTCCAGTGCGACACGGGCTGTGATTCAATGGTCCAGTCGGTAACGTTCACAATGGGGACAGCATGGAATATCTGCGCCTTAGACATCGAAGAAGTAATCGAGAAGCTCGGCATCGGCAGAACTAAGCTTTATGCAATGATGAAAAACGGCGCGTTTCCCAGGCCGATTTAAATTGGGCGTTTGTCACGCTGGATCCACCATGAGCTCGATAGGTGGCTGACCCAAATTATGGAGGGTAAGAACGCCTCTTAAGGCTCAAATCAGAGTTGGAAAACATACGGAAAACACAGGCCCAAAAGCACGACCCGGAATACAGTCAAACAATTGTTTTTAAACAAGAAAATGGTGGGCGGTATAGGGATTGAACCTACGACCCCTTGCGTGTCGAGCAAGTGCTCTACCGCTGAGCTAACCGCCCACTTTCTGCGGTAACGGGTGTATGTCTAAGGGCTGATCGACCATATTTCAAGCTAATTGTTTAGTCCCACTTTGTGATATAACAAGTTGGCCAACAGTTTTTCCTGAATACTGCCTTCGTTTTTTAAGGAGGGCGAAAGACTGCTCTATCGGGTTAAAATCCGGAGAGTATGTCGGTAGGGGCAACATCACATGCCCCGCTTTCTTAAGGATTGCTTTGATGTCTGATTTTTTGCCGATAAATACAGGAACAGACGAAAACGCTTCGGTCTGCGCTTCTCTCTCATCGCAGGGCTTTACAATGCCAATCTTGCTGTATGAAAATAGTTCGGAATCAAGTCTATTGGAAATGTTGCAAACGTCAAATTTTATGAAAATTAATTATCTTTATTCAACGTCAGTTCATTATAGGTGCGGCGGATATCCACGCCATTGGCTACATACGGGATCACGATATAACGGTTGCCGGTCCCCATCAGGATCACGTTCGCATAGCCGAGCATATAGCCCAGCCACATGCGCTCCAGTTCCACGCTTTCGACTTTGTCGAAATGGATGTCGACAACATCGACCTGCAGCATGCCATAGCGCGTCAGGATGCGCTTGTCGGTCAGGACAAGCAGCAGGATTTCTTTTTTAATGACGGCATAGACGCCCATGATGATGGCGACAAAGGCGAGGAAGATCCCGAGTTCAACCGCAAAAACCAACGCCACCAACAGCGAAAACACAAAAACCGCGCACGCTTTCCAGTATATGCCCCAATGGATGGCGGCGGTGCGGACGATCTTTTCGCCCTCGACCAGACGTTCCTCGACTTCATTCATACGGTTCCATTTAAATGGCATCAGATAGCCCTCGCTTTTTCTATGGCCTGGCGAAACATGATCGGATCGGAGATGGGCGGCAAAACAACCTCGCCGATCCCCATGCCGCGAATGGCAAGGCGTCCGTAATTAAACATCCTGCCGCAAACGGATTGAAGAATGGTCACGCCCTCTATGCGGTCGATGCTGAGTTCTCCGACCTGGCGGGCGATCAATCCTTTTTTGAAAACAATACGGCTGTTGGTAATGGCGATCTCTGTTGTGGCGCGTATGACCATCTTGTGCGCAAAACCAAGCAGGCCGAACACAAAAATCACGAACGAGACAATGCGTATGCCGGGATGCAGATATTGCATCGCCTGCACCCAGTCGAGATTGGCCGGGAATTTTCCGAGCTGCTTGTAGGCAAAAACTGCGGCAATGATGACCAGGAGGCTGCCGGCGATTCCCCATAAGATCGAGAGAAAGGCATTGAAGGTATACATCCAGTGAAACTGTCCGACATGGACCAGTTCCTCATTGGGGCCGAGCGATTGCTGAACATAGAGCATACTTTTAGATTACCGTGTGCGCGGCATCCCCGCAATAAAGATTAATTGATTCTGTTTCCCCCGCGGAAGCGGGGGCCTTAAAAATGATCCCCGCTTTCGCGGGGAAAGCACTGATGTTCAATTCCCGAAAGATATCCCTAGGGATTTCGCCGTATGCACGAGGGCGCTGTCGGGTTTGACCGTTCGGCAGCGCTGGATGGCCTCGGTAATGGAAACATCCACGACATGGCGATTCTGCCAGGCGACCATGCGGCCGAACTTGCCTTCATTGACCAGGTCAACGGCGCGCACGCCGAGCGCCTGTGCCAGCAGCCGGTCGTTATAAGTGGGTGAGCCGCCGCGCTGCAAATGGCCGAGCACCGTGACACGGGTTTCCGAACCGGTCGCGTCGGCGATTTTTGCGGCAAGATATTCGCCGATGCCACCATAACGTTGTTCACCGCCCGAATGCGTGACCTGTATGGGTTTGCCGTCCGGCGTTTTGACGGATTCGGAAACGATGACAAGGGCAAAATTGCGGCCGGTTTGTTTGACGGATTCAATTTTCTCCGCGATTTTTTCGAGACTGTAGGGAATTTCGGGAATGAGGATAATATCGGCCCCGCCTGCAATCCCTGCGTTCAGCGCGATATGGCCGGCATCGCGGCCCATGACTTCCAAAATCATAACGCGGTCGTGGCTGGCGGCTGTCGGCTGCAGGCGGTCGAGCGCTTCCGTCGCCACGGACACCGCCGTGTCGAAGCCGATGGATTTATCGGTCAGCGCCAGATCGTTGTCGATGGTTTTGGGAACGCCGACGAGATTGATGCCACCTTTCTTGGCGAGCTTGCTCAGGATTTCAAAACTGCCATCGCCGCCGATACCTATGACGGCATCGATGCCGAGCTTGCCGAACGCTTCGATGACTTCACCGGAGCGGTCCTTCACGCTGCCGTCGTCACCCGGGTATTTGAACGGGTTGCGGCTGTTGGTGGTGCCGAGGATGGTGCCCCCCTGGCGCATGATGAAACCATCAAAATGATCCGGGCGCAGGGCGCGGGTCCGGTAGGGTTCATCCAGCAGACCGGCAGTGCCGTTTTCTACCCCTACAACCTCCCAGCCGAGCGCATCAGCCCGGTAAACGATGGCCCGCATCACGGCATTGAGGCCGGCACAATCACCGCCGCTGGTCAGAATGGCTATTTTTTTCAAGGACTTGCTCACTTTTAAAACTCTGGATAAGGCGTTACGCTGCTTTGCACTTTTGCGATTCTATGATATAATGGAAGACATTCTGCAATGCTATTTTGTACAACCTACTGTTTTAGAAGGTTAAAAATTTTGTACGATTTTTCTGTTATGGAAGGTCAGGAAGAGCTACGGCTCAAACTGACCGCTTATAAAACGGAGCATCAGGCTCTCGACGATGAAATTGACCGCATGATGAATTGCGGCCAGCCCGTCAACCTGTTGCAGGCGCAGACCCTTAAAAAGAAGAAACTCTGGCTGCGGGACATGATCCAGAAGCTCGAATCCTCCCTCATCGACGATATTATTGCTTAAGCCTCTTCTTCCCTTTATACATCTCCAATGACTTACGAAGATCCCAATCCCATTGTCGGCGTCATCATGGGCTCGCAGTCCGACTGGGAGACTTTGAAGCATGCGCATGATGTCCTGCACGAACTCGGCGTGCCGCACGAGGTCAAAATCGTTTCCGCCCACCGCACCCCCGAACGACTCTATGAATACGCCAAGACCGCAAAGAGCCGCGGATTGAAAGTTATCATTGCCGGTGCCGGCGGCGCGGCACATCTGCCCGGCATGGCAGCGAGCATGACGGTGCTGCCCGTGCTCGGCGTGCCGGTCGAGAGCAAGGCGCTCAAAGGCATGGATAGTTTATTGTCGATCGCGCAGATGCCGGGCGGCATTCCGGTCGGGACATTGGCCATCGGCGAACCGGGCGCGAAAAACGCGGGCATATTGGCGGCATCCATAGTCGCGCTTTCGGACGCGGCGATTTCAGCCAAACTGGAGGCCTACCGCGCGAAGCAGACCGACAACGTTTCGGAAACGCCCAAGTAGTCTGTTTTTATTTTATTTCCTGCGTTGCAAATTCAGGATGCTTCTCATCATATTCTTTTCGTAAAATCTTATTGCTCGGCGACGGTCGATTAATCGTATAAATTTCTTTTTCTGTCGCACCGTTTTTCCTGAGGCAAGCTTCATCCCACGCAACATCCACCTCTCCAGGAACAGGTTTCGTGGTGATCACTCTCAGGGAGCATCCTAATGTTTTTTTAGGAAGCTCAGAGTCAGCGGAATTATCTCCGCAGCCCACAACATTTATGACACTAACTGCTGTGATAAACGCCAAAGATAGTTTAAGAATTTTGCTCAAAATTTCAATCCGGTTTTTACATTACATAATTTAACATGCCCTTGTTTACGACAAACCTTTAAAATTTTCAAACTTTTCATTGGCCCTGAATGCAGGTACAAGCTTTTTGATATGAATATGAAGCACATAACGCTTGGAATATTGGGTGGGGGGCAGCTTGGCCGGATGAGCGCGCTGGCCGCCGCCGAGCTGGGTATTCAGGTCATTATTTACACTCCCGAGAAAAATGCCCCCGCCAGCCAGGTTTCGAGCGGGAGCATAGTGGCTGAGTACCAAGACCGGGCCCAACTGGCCGAATTTGCCGCCAAAGTCGATATCATCACTTATGAATTCGAGAATATTCCTATTGAAACAGTGCGCTACCTTAAGACTCTTAAACCGGTTTATCCGGATGAGAGGCTACTGGAGATTTCGCAGGACCGGATCGCCGAGAAAACTTATCTTAACAGCATCGAAATCCCGACCGCGCGCTGGATGGAAATCGACAGCCCCGAGGACGTAACTGCAACCCTCAAGGCCTGGGGTACGGACCGCTGCATACTTAAAACCACACGTATGGGATATGACGGAAAAGGCCAGTCACTGTACAAGATCGGAGATAATATTAACGATACGATTCGTAAGTTTAATGGCCAGAAACTGATCTCCGAAGAGGTGGTCGATTTCCGCGACGAGCTGTCCGTTATTATCGCCCGCGATGCCTCGGGGGCGATTGCGACTTACGGGCCGATGTTAAACCAGCACAAGAACCATATTCTCGACCGCACAATCTACCCTGCGCCGTTCGACAAGGACATTTCCGAACGCGCTTTGGCAAAGGTCCGGCGCCTAGCCGAAGCTGTGAACCTGCGTGGCGTCCTGACCATCGAGCTGTTCCTGACGAAGGATGACAAGATCCTCGCCAACGAGATCGCTCCCCGCACCCATAATTCCGGCCACTGGACCATCGATGCCTGCGCCACCTCCCAGTTCGAGCAGCATGTCAGGTGCGTCTGCGGCTTGCCCGTAGGCTCAGCCGAGGCGCATAGCGGGGCCGAGATGATCAATCTGATCGGCGAAGATGCCTTCAAGGCTTATGGATATCTCGGCCAAGAAAATGCTTGTCTTCACCTGTATGGCAAGCAAGACATAAAGCCGGGCCGCAAGATGGGGCATGTGACTATCCTGGGGAAAAGTCATACTTAATTTTGCTTAATTGTGCTTCTTTTGGTATATTTTGTGTAATAAAAAAATATCAGAGGCACTTTTTGAGTAATATTCCGTCAATAACCAGAATTTCCACGAAATTTTTCGAGCCAGATTTACCGCCACAAGTTGGTTTTGAAAGAGACCCGGCATAGAAACTCTGGAACGATATGCGCCATACCGATAGAAATTATTATTTTGATTTTCAAAAGCTTAAGGTAAAAAATCTGGAGGCGGTGACTGTCTGCACAACGGACAAACATGATCTTTCAACGTATTTTCAGAGCCGGCCGGCGGTCATGATTCGCATTTATAATGCCAGATCTCCCGAGATATACGGCCGCTATCAGATTTTTATCGTGCCGGGCACCAAAGATGAAGTTCAGCAAAAAATGCAGGAAGGCGAGGCCTTGCCGGCTTATGAACCTAATGGGGCTCTTTTCAGAGAGCTGATTATCAGCGGAGAAATATACAGATTTGATGCACCCGATGACCCCGCTATACGGGACACAAGCAGAATGCATTGCCTGGTTTATAATAACGAGGGAGAAATCTTTGAAATTCTACCGGAGTGAGAAGACCAGAACGACCAATCTATAAAAGGGCCTGAAAATCCCCACTCAGATTGCCGCACTTTCTTTTTCAATCTCCGGTGTTATGATTGCCTCACTTGATAAGTGAGATATAAAATGGAACTTCATAAAAAAATCCCCTCCTCCGCCACCCGCGCCGAGACCGACTCCTTCGGCGAAATTGCGGTTCAGTCCGATAAATACTGGGGCGCACAGACGCAGCGATCCTTACAGAATTTCGATATCGGCGAGGAGAAGATGCCGGCGCCACTGGTGCGTGCCTTCGGGATCCAGAAGAAAGCGGCGGCGCTGACCAATATGGAGATGGGCCTGCTCGACAAAAAACCTGGCGATGCGATTGTGAAAGCGGCCGAAGAGGTGATTGACGGCACGCTGGCGGGGCACTTTCCCCTCGCCGTGTGGCAGACCGGTTCCGGCACGCAAACCAACA
>JBQTJN010000024.1:0-6374 GCA_052387095.1 Alphaproteobacteria bacterium | reverse complement strand
CTTGATCCGGGATGCATATGGATCCTGACTTTTATCAGGATGCGAGGCACTTTCGTCAGGATGCGAGAAAAGGATATGATGACGGCAGTTTCCAGAGAAATGTTGGCAGCCCTTGCGTGGTATATCGAAAACGGTGTCGATGAGGCCGTCGAGAATGAACCCACCAACCGTTTCAGGCTGCCTGTTGCCGTACAGAGCGTGCCGAATATTTCCCCGGTTGAGAGAAAGCCGTCTTTAAGTGTTGCTGTGCCTGCACCTGTTTTCGGGAAAAGCGAGGCGCGGGGGCAGGCACTGGCGTTGGCGCAGGCCGCGCAAAACCTCGATGATTTGCGGGCGGCGATCCTGGCCTTTGACGGGATCGGCCTCAAGAAAACCGCGACGAACATGGTGTTTTCCGATGGAAACCCGAAAGCTCCCATCATGCTGGTCGGGGAGGCGCCGGGGGCCGACGAGGATCGTCTGGGGAAACCCTTTGTCGGTGTCAGCGGACGGCTGCTTGACGGGATCTTCAAAACCATCGGCCTTGATCGGCAGGAGAACGACCCGGCGCGCTCACTTTATATATCCAATATTCTCAACTGGCGGCCACCCGGCAACCGGACGCCGAGCCCGGCAGAAATCGAGGTCAGCCTGCCGTTCATCGAGCGTCATATTCAGCTGGTGAAACCAAAGCTGCTCATTTTGTGTGGCGGCGTGGCGGCGCAGGCGCTTCTTGGACGCAGCGACAGCGTCTCGAAGCTGCGGAAAACCTGGCATGATTACCAGCCGCAAACATCTGAATTTATTTCACAAAGCGAAACTATTCCCGCCATCGTGATGTACCACCCGTCCTACCTGCTCCGGACTCCTTCCCAGAAAAAGGCGGCCTGGGCGGATATTATTTCCATAAAACAAAAAAGTAACATACTGTAATCGTTATAGAAACTTTCCAGGTTGGACAGGCGTATGTTTTTCACGTAGAAAAACCGGCCATGTTGAAAAGAATATTAGACATAAAAAAACCTGTCAAAAATCTCGCGGCGCCCACCTTTTTCTCTGTCCTTATAATATCAGGACTGTGGAGCCTGTGGGCACCGCACGTGGGCGCGACGTCGCTGCACGGCGTTGCCGCGCGCTCACCCGAGCTTGCCGCCTCTGTATTGAGTTTCCCCGATGCGGCTCTATACCAGAATATCTTTGCCCTGCAACAGGACGGCAAGATGACGCAAGCCGATGCCCTGATTGAAAAGCTGGGCGAGCGCGAACTGATGGGGCATGTCCTGTATCAGCGCTATATGCACCCGGACTACAAGACGAACTATACCGAACTGAAAAGCTGGCTCGATCTTTATGGCGATCATCCGGAAGCGGATAAGGTTTATATGCTGGCGTCGAAGCGCAAACCTTCCGGCTCCGGTACCGACCTCAAAAAGCCCGTGTTTGTTCCGATGATACAGGTTCACACCACAGTCCCGGTTCAGAAAGTCTATGCGTCCGGCCTAAAGCGCTCTCCCGCAAAAAAGTCCGAGGTCAGGGCTTTCCAGAAACAGGTAACCACGCTGGCGACATCTTCGAAGGTGGATGCGGCGGTCAAGATGCTTGAGAAAAAATCCGGCAGCGGTTTGCTCGACCAGGTTGAGTATGACGAGTTGCAGGCTAGGATTGCCGCGGCAGCGCTCTATAGCGGCCGTTACGAACGCGCCTATGGTCTTGCCCGCGTCAGCTGGAAACGTTCGGGCGATGATGTGCCGATGGCCGGCTGGGTAGCGGGACTCTCTGCGTGGCGCAAGGGTCATTACCGCGCAGCGGCGGAGTACTTCGAAAGCGCCGCCAATTCACCTTATGCCGGCGAATCGCTGGCCGCAGGCTCCGCTTACTGGGCAGGCCGCGCCATGAATGAAATCGGTGATCGTCGCTATTCGGACTTTCAGAAGAAAGCAGCTGCCTATCCGCGCACATTCTACGGCCTGATTGCGACAACCGCGCTGGGACAGGATTTCGATTTCAACTGGGCAGTGCCGGACTTCAATAAAAAATATTACCAGATTCTAGCCGATATCCCGGCCGGCCGACGCGCGCTGGCGCTCAGCGTAGCGGGGCAGACACAACTGGCCGAAGCCGAGCTCATACGCATTGGCCAGGATGATCTTGAAGTGCGCGATGCATTGATGGCATTTGCGGCGGAGCGCGGTCTGCCGGTGCTTGCCATGCGTCTGGGCGGCGGTGATGCAGAGTCCTATACGAAATCATCGGTGGTGCCGAATGGCGGCTACACGATCGATCCCGCGCTGATCCACGCGATTGCGCGTCAGGAATCCAGATTTAATCCGAATGCAAAAAGCAGCAAGGGCGCGACTGGCCTGATGCAGATCATGCCTGGAACGGCGAGCGCAATGGCCGGTAAAAACAAATACAGCCTCAAGGATCCGAAGAGCAATCTGGAACTCGGACAGCTTTATCTTACACACCTGCTGGATAATAAAAACGTGAAGGGCGATCTGGTATCATTGCTGGTGGCGTATAATGCCGGGCCCGGCACGCTGGCGCGCTGGAAGGCGGAGCAGGGCGAAGTCATCGATCCGCTTCTTTTCATTGAAACAATCCCTTACGCGGAGACGCGCGTTTATGTGAAGAAAGTCCTGACGAATTACTGGATGTATTCATTGCGTGAACAATCCCGTGTGGACTCGCTCGATGCAATGGCGAAGGGCGCGCCTGCAGTTTATGAAGCGCCGGCCACGGTCTCTTACGAAACGGCCATGCGCTTTTAGAAATAACCACGTCATTGCGAGGAGGCATAAAATGCCGACGTGGCAATCCAGTTTTATAATTTCAAAAGTTCCGCTACTTCTCCCCAAAGTCCCGCATCGCCCATCGCGACCACGCGCCCGTCCGATTTCAGAGTGAGATCCTTACCCTCCCAGTCGCAGATTTTTCCGCCCGCGCCTGCGACCACCGGCACCAGCGCTGCAAAATCATAAGGCGAGAGGCTGGCCTCAATGCACAGATCCATGAAACCGCTGGCCAGAAGGCCGTACATATAACAATCCCCGCCCCAGGCGACCATTTTCGCGCCGCTCCCCCATTTCTCGCCTTTGCAGGCGCTGTCGAACCGTTCATAGACCGGACCGCCTGTTCTTACAAACATGGCGGGCGTAGTCGAGCCCATGCAGGCATCTTTAAGTTTTTTGCAGGGACGGGTTTTCACCGGCGTACCGTTAAAGGTGGTTTTCTGGCCGTTCACACCGATCCAGCGTTCACCGGAAATCGCCTGGTCGATGACCCCGAGAAAGGGCTTATCGTCTTTGCACAGGGCGATAAGTGTGCCGAAGGTCGGGCGGCCGATGACGAAAGACTTGGTGCCGTCGATTGGATCCAATACCCATGTCAGGCCGTTCCGGCTTTCCACGCGTCCGAACTCTTCACCGAGAATGCCGTCATCGGGACGCTCCTTTTCAATGATTTCGCGTAATACCTGTTCGATTGCGCGGTCTGCAACCGTCACGGGCGATTCGTCGGTCTTGGAAATGACCTCGAAGCCTTGCCGGAAGTATTTCCGGGCAATCTTGCCCGCCTCGTCGGCAAGGGCGTTGGCAAGGCTTAAGAATTCCTGCATAAATAGCTCCTGAGATTCACTATACAAGACGATAGAGAGCACCATGAAAACGGTCAATGACATCCGTTCCGAATTCCTGAATTTCTTTGCCAAAAATGGGCATGAGATTGTCGCGTCCTCGCCGCTGGTGCCGCAGAACGACCCAACGCTGATGTTCGCCAATTCCGGCATGGTGCAGTTCAAGAATGTTTTCACCGGCGCGGAAACGCGCCCCTATAAGCGTGCGGCGACGGCGCAGAAATGCGTACGTGCGGGCGGCAAGCATAACGACCTTGAGAATGTCGGCTACACGGCGCGGCATCATACCTTCTTCGAGATGATGGGAAATTTTTCCTTCGGCGATTATTTCAAGGAAGAGGCGATTTCTCTGGCGTGGGAGCTGATCACGAAAAACTTCGCGATGCCGAAGGATAAGTTATTGGTCACTGTGTATTCAGAAGATGACGAGGCGGCAAAGCTGTGGAAGAAGATCGCCGGATTTTCCGATGATAAAATCATCCGCATTTCCACGAACGACAATTTCTGGATGATGGGCGACCATGGCCCATGCGGACCGTGCTCGGAGGTTTTCCTGGATCAGGGCGACAAGGTTTTTGGCGGGCCGCCAGGTTCGGCCGATCAGGATGGCGACCGTTTTATCGAATTCTGGAATCTGGTTTTCATGCAGTTCGAGCAGGAACCGGACGGTCAGGGCGGCTATAACCGCAAGCCTTTGCCGAAGCCCTCGATCGATACCGGTATGGGGTTGGAGCGCATGGCAATGCTCCTGCAAGGTAAAGACAGCGTTTACGGCATTGACCTACTGAGCGACATCATCCTGCATTCTGCGGACCTGACGGGGGTGAGCCCGGACGGGGAGTTTGCGCCTTCACATCGTGTGATCGCCGACCATTTGCGCGCGGCCTGCTTCCTGATTGCCGATGGCGTGCTGCCGTCGAACGAAGGGCGCGGTTATGTCGTGCGGCGAATTATGCGGCGCGGCATGCGACATGCTCATTTGCTGGGTGCCCCAAGGGGAAATAAGGAGCCGTGGATGTACCGGCTGATCCCGACACTGCTCGGCAAGATGGGCGATGCTTATCCGGAGTTGCGCCGCGCTGAAAGTCTGCTGAGCGAGACGTTGAGATCCGAAGAAGAGAGATTCAAGCGCACATTGGAGCGCGGCCTTAAGATCCTGGATGAGGAAACGGCGAAAGCGGGTAGCGGGAAACTCTTTCCTGGCGATGTTGCGTTCAAACTTTACGACACGTTCGGCTTCCCCCTCGACCTGACGCAGGATGCGTTAAAAGCCAAGGGAATCAGTGTCGATACGGCTTCTTTTGAAGCCAACATGGAAAGACAGAAGGCGGAGGCGCGCAAGAACTGGTCCGGCTCCGGCGATGCGGCCACCGAGACGCTGTGGTTCGAAATCCTGGAGGCTACAGGCCCCACGGAATTTCTCGGCTACGAAACCCTGAAAGCCGAAGGCATGGTCAGGGCTTTGGTCGTCGCAGGTAAGAAAGCGGATGAAGCGAAAACGGGTGATGAAGTGCGCATTGTCACCAACCAGACCCCGTTTTATGGCGAGTCGGGTGGGCAGGTTGGGGACCATGGTGTGTTGGTAACGCCGACAGCGGAAATTTTAGTGACCAACACCAAGAAACTGCTCGGCAAGTTATTTGTTCATGTTGGCAAGGTCAAAAGGGGAAAAATTAAAACAGGTGAAAGTGTTGAGATGCGTGTTGATACGCGCCGTCGCGGAATTATCTGCGCGAATCATTCGGCAACTCACTTGCTGCACGAAGCGTTGCATAAAGTTCTGGGCGATCACGTCACACAGAAGGGTTCTCTGCAGGACGAACAGCGTACACGATTCGACATAAGTCATTCCAAGGCGCTGAGCGCCGACGAAATGACAAAAATCGAGCAGATCGTCAATGACGAGATTCGCGCCAATTCGCCGGTTACGACCCGTATTATGGGCATCGACGATGCGCGGGCGAGCGGGGCCATGGCGCTGTTCGGGGAGAAATATGACGACGAGGTGCGGGTGGTGTCCATGGGCACGAAGCCGGCGGGGGCCAACAAGGCGTTCTCGGTTGAGCTGTGCGGCGGTACGCATGTGAAGCATACCGGCGAGATCGGTTTACTGAAGATTATCGGTGATAGTGCGCTGTCAGCGGGTGTGCGCAGGCTGGAGGCTTTGACCGGCGAAAATGCGCTGCGTTATTTTGAGGCGCAGGAATCCACCCTCCGGCAGATAGCAGACATGCTCAAGACCTCCCCGGCAGAAGCGGCGGGCCGCGTTAAATCTCTGGCCGAGGACAAAAAGGCGCTGGAGCGCGAGGTTTCGGAGCTGCGTCGCAAGGTGGCGACCGGTGGAGGCGGCGGCAAGGACAGCGCCGCGCCCGATATTCAGGAAATCAACGGCGTAAAATTCATCGGCCGGGTGCTGGAGAATATGCCGGCGAAGGATCTCAAACCCATGATCGATGATTTCAAGAAAAAAATCGGCTCCGGCGTGATTGCGCTGGTTTCAACCGATGACGGTAAGGCCTCGATCGCTGTCGGTGTCACGAGCGACTTAACGGGCCGCATTAACGCGGTGGAGCTGGTGAAAATCGGTGCGGAGGCTTTAGGCGGCAGGGGCGGCGGCGGGCGGCCCGATATGGCGCAGGCGGGCGGGCCTGATGTGGCGGCGGCGGGCGAATCGATTAAAAAAGTGGCTGGGGCGATTTAAAGCCGGTCTTTATTGTATTGTGGGTGACACGTCAATTTCAGCGGCTGTACTACTTCCAGC
>JBQTJN010000023.1:0-25515 GCA_052387095.1 Alphaproteobacteria bacterium | reverse complement strand
GACAGAATTTCAAAGTTTATTAGATGAATTCCTGACCATCGGCGTGCTGGCGTTTCTCCTGACATTTGTGCGCATCGGCACAGCCGTGATGATCATGCCGGGGCTCGGCGATTCCTTTGTGCCGGAGCGACTGCGCCTGATGATTGCACTCGGCCTGACGCTGGCGCTATTCCCGCTGACCATGCCGTATATGCCCAGTCCCGTGCCGGCGACGTTTGGATTATTATCGCTGATTTTCATGGAATTTGTCGTCGGACTTTTTTTCGGAACGATTGCCCGGATTTTTATGACCGCGCTGGACACGGCCGGCATGGTGATTTCCACAGCATCGGGCCTGGGGAATGCACAGGTGTTCAACCCGTCCATGGCGGTGCAGGGGTCTCTGGTGGGGGCATTCTTGTCGGTGACGGGGGTTCTGGTTTTATTTTCGCTCAACCTTCACCATATGATGATTGCCGGCCTTGTCGAGAGCTATAAGTTATTCCCGATCGGTGAAGTTCCGGAGGCGGGCAGCATGGCCGAATTCATGGCGCGGACGGTTTCGGCCAGCTTTGCCATCGGCGTCAAGATCGGCGCACCGTTCATTATCCTGACGCTGCTGATTTATGTCGGTATGGGCGTTCTGTCGCGGCTGATGCCGCAGGTTCAGGTATTCCTGCTGGCCCTGCCGGTGCAGATCCTGCTGTCTGTCCTGCTGATGATGCTGGCGCTCTTTGCGATGTTTTCATACTGGGCGCATGAGTTTGAATCCGGCATGTCGTATTTTCTTGGCAGCGCGTATTAGAGGCGGGCATGTCAGAAGACGACACAGAAGACAGCCAGAAAACCGAAGAACCTTCCCAGAAAAAGCTGGAAGAGGCGCGAAAACGCGGGCAGGTGCCGCTGTCCCGTGAAATCAATAATTGGCTGATGCTGTTTGTAGCCACGCTCCTGATTGCCACCCTGGCGCCGTCGTTTCTTGCGGATCTGACCGATATTCTCAAGGAATATATTGCAAAAGCGCACGAGATTCCTTCAGCGCCCGGGGGCCTCAATTTTGCGCTGGGCGCGGTTTTTATCGAAGTGGCAAAGCTTATGGTGTTACCTTTCCTGGCGCTGATGGCTGTAGCATTTCTGGGGCCGTTTCTCCAGGTCGGCATGCTGTTTGCGCCCGAACTGATCAAACCGGACTGGAGCAAGATTTCGCCGGTTAAAGGATTTTCCCGGCTTTTTTCCATGCGTTCGATGATGGAGTTTTTCAAAGGCCTGCTGAAGCTCTGTGTCATCAGTCTTGTGGGCGTTCTCATACTTTATCCATTCTTTGGACAGCTTGAACATACAATCGGCCTGCCGTTGCCAGTGATTCTGGATGAACTGAAAACCCTGATTATACGCCTGATGATCGGGGTGCTGGTGGTGCTGATGGTTATTGCCGTGATTGACCTGATTTACCAGCGTCATACGCATTACAAGAAAATGCGCATGACCAAGCAGGAGGTCAAGGATGAATACAAGCAGACGGAAGGCGACCCGCACATTAAAGCGCGCCTGCGGCAGTTGCGTACGGAGCGCGCGCGGCGACGCATGATGCAGGCTGTGCCGGAAGCCGACGTCGTCATTACTAACCCGACGCACTTTTCGATCGCGCTCAAATACGATCCCGATGTGATGGAGGCGCCGGTCTGCATTGCGAAAGGTATTGATCAGGTGGCCCAGAGAATCCGCGAAGTCGCCAAGGAGCATAATATCGTGATTTTCGAGAACCCGCCCCTGGCACGCGCACTTTATGAAACCGTGGATCTTGATGAAACCGTGCCGACCGAACATTACAAGGCGGTGGCTGAGGTTATTACCTATGTTTTCAAGCTGCGCGGCAAATTGCGTAAATAATTTCCACACATCGTCACCCCCGTGGTGAGCTCGTAAGGGCGAACACTAACGACGGGGGTCTGTAAGGTCAGCGGCAAAGCCGCTGTTTTTTCCGGATCCCTACCGTTTATGCCCTGCTTCGCCGGGCCGCGGGGATGACGTGGATTATATACATAGCCCGGACTTTATGGCATTTTTGTAGAATGAAACTCGACCATTCGGAATTCATAGCCCGGCATCATACAGCCCCCCATCTCGGGAACGCCGACCTGAAGAAGGAAAGCAATGACTTTGTCAAAGCGATTATGCTGCTGGGGCCGTTGTGCCTGGTGTTTTTTGTGCTGGCGAAAATATCGCCGGCGGAAAGCCGTACGGAAATCATCGAAATTTTTTCTGTTTCCCTGACGATCCTCCTGACCCTGACGGTGTGGCGTTTTTACAGGACGCATATTGTGCGTCAGAAAGAGCTCTCGATTATACGCGAGGTGCTGAGCGGAAGCCGCGGCGCGCGCCTTATTACTTCGGATTCAAACCAGACGGTTTATTACAATGATAAATTCGAACGGCTCTGCCGCGGCATCGGTGCGCCGGGACTTGAAAGTCTCATCGGACTTTTTCACAAAAGCGAGCAGGGTGAGGCGCATTTTCGTTTTCTGTCCGAACAGGCGGGGCGCGGTGTCAGCGATTCCGTAGAGCTTTTCTCAAAATACGGTGAGCGCGACCGCTGGTATGTCGTAAATGTGCAGCCGGTTGCCGGTTATATGGGGTATGTGCACTGGCGCATTGATGACGTCACGCAAAAACATGCGGCCGATCGCGCTCTTATGGAAGAGCACGATAAGCTGCTCGACTTCACGGATAACGCGCCGGTCGGATTTTTCTCTGTCGATGAAGTCGGGCGTTTTATTTTTGCCAATGGTACATTTGCGCGCTGGATCGGCATGGATCTCAAGGATCTGCTCGACCAGGGATACCTGCATACATGTCTTGCCGATGTGCCGGATAATATAGCGCCCTATGAGTTGGTTGCGAACAACAAGCCGCGCCAGATTGTCGAGGTTCGCCTCAAAGGGCCCGCCGGGCAGACATTCCAGGTGTCCATCAACCAGATCATTATGAAAGACGCGCAGGGCACGGTGCGAACGCGCGCCGTTGTTCATGATCTTACGGCCGAGCGCGAGATGCGCCGGGCACTGAAAGCGTCCGAAGATAAATTCCGTCGCTTTTTCGAAGAGGCGCCGCTCGGGATCGTGCAGGCCGATGCCGCGGGGCGTATCGAGGATTGCAATAGCGCCTTTGCCGCGATGCTGGGTCTGCCGCTTGATTCCATCGAGAAAAAGAACCTTGCCGATTTCATCTGCAAGGAGGACCAGGAAAAATTCAAAGAAGGCATGAAATGGATGGAACAGGGCGAGTCCCTGCAATCGCCGCTGGATATTACCCTTGAAGGGCGCAAAAATCGTGTGACCACGCAGATGCATGCGCGCAAATTCCGTGAAAGTGGCAATATCGTTCTTCATTTTATTGATATGACCGAGCGTAAATCGCTGGAATTCCAGTTCGTGCAATCGCAGAAGATGCAGGCGATCGGCCAGCTGGCGGGCGGCATTGCACACGATTTTAATAACCTGCTGACGGCCATGATCGGGTTTTGCGATCTGCTGCTGCTGCGGCATAAGCCGGGCGACCCGTCTTTCTTCGATATTATGCAGATCAAGCAGAACTCCAACCGCGCAGCCAATCTTGTGCGCCAGCTTCTGGCGTTTTCGCGTCAGCAGACGCTGCGCCCCAAGGTGCAGGATATTACCGACATTTTGACCGAGCTGTCACACCTGCTGCGCCGCCTGATCGGTGCGGGGATCACGCTGGAACTTGTGCATGGGCATGAACTGGGCTTAGTCAAAGTCGATGAAGGACAGATGGAACAGGTCCTGATCAACCTGGCCGTCAATGCGCGCGACGCGATGGATAGCGCGGGATCGCTTTCGATTATGACCGAGAATTTCACCAACCGTACACCGCTGCAGCTGGTGTCGGAAGTGCTCCCCCCCGGCCACTGGGTTTGCATTGTCGTCAAGGATACAGGCCGCGGCATCCCGTTGAAAAACATGCCACGTATCTTTGAACCTTTTTATACGACCAAGGAGGTCGGGCACGGGACGGGGCTCGGTCTTGCCACGGTTTACGGTATTGTCCGCCAGACGGGCGGATTTCTCGATGTTAAAAGCAAGGTGGATAAAGGTACGACCTTCACGATTTACCTGCCGCGCTCGGTTGAGCTCAGTGAAGTGCAGGATGATAACCGCCAGAAATCCGATGAGGATAGCAGCCAGGACCTGACAGGAACGGGCCGTATCATGCTGGTTGAGGATGAGGATGCCGTGCGCACATTCTCGCAGCGCGCCCTGACCAATAAAGGATACAAGGTTCTCTCGGCAGAAGGTGGAGAGGTGGCGCTGGCTCTTCTGGAGAAAGAGGAAAATATTACGGTGGACCTGTTGATTACCGACGTGGTGATGCCGGTAATGGATGGGCCGACGCTGGCGAAAAAGCTGCGCGAGAAAAATCCGGATCTCAAAATTATTTTCATTTCCGGTTATACCGAGGACAAGCTAAAGGATTACATGGGAAAAAATACGTGGTTTTTACCCAAGCCCTTCACGCTGAAACAACTGGCGGCGAAGGTTAAAGAGGCACTGGCGAGTTAATCTGTATTACGGACCGCTCATGCGGCCCACTGCATAGGTGGGGGTGAGCTGTGTTCTTCTGGACGAAGGTCTGAGCGGGCTGAGGATTCATAGCAAGCTCATCGCGTTGATTGGCTTCTATCACGTTCTCTTTGATTTTTCTTCCGGTCTCGCGTCCGAAATATCCCGTTACAGCATATTGTGTCGCGTAATGATAATCGGGGTTCTGGCTGTTTTGCAGACGCGCGTCTATTTCGGCCTGTTCTACTATTTGTTTCGCGAATTCTCCGCGTTCGGATTTATTCATGTTCGGATTGTATTCTTCCTTGCTAAGTTCCTCGATGTAATTTTCACGGGATTGTCTCCACACGCTCTCTCTTGTTTCAGAGTCGGTTTGCGCGGGCATGACGGCAGGCTTCTCAGATTTTTCTTCGATAGATTTTTCAGAGTCTGGCTGTTCCGAAGTTATTTCCGGCTGTTCAGGCGGAATATTGTCCTGGTTTGATGTCGGCGCCTCTATGAGAGGCGCATTTTCCTTTTCTTTCCATGCGCCGTTTTTAAATTCTTCTTCTTTTTCCCGGGGGTTGCCATCCGCGTCATATGTCGTGGTTTTTTTTGTTCCGGCAATTTCTTTTCCATTTTTATCATAAGATATATCGCTTTCATATTTGCCAAGATCTTTGCCATTTGAGTCACGCTCGGCGCTGTCTATCTTTACACTTTTTGAGCCGTCTTCCTGTGTTACGGTTGTAGTGTTTTTATAGGATCCGATAGTTGTTTTGTTGTCTTTGGAGACATATTTGGTAGATTCCTCGTCTTCCCTGGTGCCTGCCTTTGTTTTATAGTCGAAGCTGTTCTCATGGGAGGTAGTCTCCAGTTTTTCGGAACCATCCGCCTGAAGACTTGTGATTGTTTCTGTAGACTTGTCCTTTATAGTAGTTTTGTCATCCGTATAGTCATCCGGTGTAAAATTATTAAATGTCTCAGATGAGTTTTCTGTGGTTTTTTGATAATTAGGCCGTCTTTCTTTTATTTCCGTGCTGCTTTGATTATAAAACGCTTCATCTTTTGTGTTCCGTCCCGGCGTGACCGTTTTAACTTCTTCCCGAAAGCCTGTTTCGACATTTTTTCTTTGTCCGTCAGCGCCTTCCTGCATTTCATAGGTGACCTTACGGTCCGTATATATGTCGGATCCAGAGTATCCTTTCGTTTCCTTTATAGCGCTTTTGTTATTGTAAGTTTCGCTTTTCTTGTTCCCATCCTTATCGAATATGGTGGTTTTATAGGTATAATTATTGCTGGTGGCAGAAGGGTTATTGATGACATCTTTCTGGATTTTTCCGTCTTTATAGCTGAGCGCCCGCTCGTAGAGGCTGTTGTCTTTAAGCCTGTACGTGATAGTCAGTTCATTTTCGCGCGGTTTATCAACCGACACATTGACCGGGCGCCGGAGGTTATCGCGCTCATTTTTAAAAGTTGTGATTCCGTTTTGATCCCTGGTCCATTCGAAGCTCTGGCCGTTTTTAAATGTGGTTGTGCCTTTGTAAGAACCGTCCTCGTTCTTTGTCCATTCAATGGCAGTGCCGTCGAGTTTTTTCGTTACGCCGGTTTTTTCGGCGAAGCTTTTATCAATATCCTCTACAAGCTGCGTATATTTGTTATGTTCGATCTGATAGTTAAGATCTTTTGCTTTTGGCGGCATTAATTCTCCCGTCCTGCCTTAAACTTTATCTTATGTCTATTAATAAAGAATGAATTCTTGTTATGTTCTGACGCTCTTATTGACATGAGAACAAAACAGGTACACACTTGCTCAATATTAAGAATCATGCGAAAGAAAAGGAGCATTTCCCTATGTCCGTCACACCCTTAAGAACAGGCGAATCTATGAAAAACATCGAATCCCGTAATTCCGAACGCGGTAAGGCGCTGGATGCCGCCCTGCAGCAGATTGAGCGGGCCTTCGGTAAGGGCTCGATCATGAAACTTAACGGGGAGCAGGGGCTGCCCATTGTCGATGTGGTTTCCACCGGTTCGCTCGGTCTTGATATCGGGCTTGGCATTGGCGGCGTACCGCGCGGACGCATTACTGAAATTTATGGGCCGGAAAGCTCCGGGAAAACAACGCTGGCGCTGCAGATCATCGCCGAAGCGCAAAAAACAGGCGGGACATGCGCCATTATCGATGCGGAGCACGCGCTTGACCCGGGCTATGCCCGCAAGCTGGGCGTCGATATCGACAATCTCCTGATCTCCCAGCCCGATGCCGGCGAGCAGGCGCTTGAAATCGCGGATACGCTGGTACGCTCCGGCGCGATTGATGTGCTAGTCGTCGACTCCGTGGCGGCGCTGGTGCCGCGCGCCGAACTTGAAGGCGAGATGGGTGATACGCACGTAGGTCTGCAGGCACGCCTTATGTCGCAAGCGCTGCGCAAGTTGACCGGTTCGATTTCCCGTTCACGCACCGTGGTTATTTTCATTAATCAGATCCGTATGAAAATCGGTGTGATGTTCGGCTCACCGGAAACGACAAGCGGTGGTAACGCGCTTAAATTCTACTCATCCGTGCGTCTCGATATCCGACGCATCGGCGCGATCAAGGACCGGGAGGAGGTTGTCGGTAACCAGACCCGCGTCAAGGTCGTCAAGAACAAGATGGCTCCGCCCTTCCGGCAGGTGGAATTCGACATTATGTACGGCCAGGGGATTTCCAAGACCGGTGAGTTGATCGATCTTGGTGTATCCGGCAACTTCGTGGAAAAATCCGGCGCCTGGTTCTCTTATGACGGACAGCGCATCGGACAGGGCCGCGACAATGCCAAGATTTTCATGAAGGACAATCCGGAGATCGCCGCGAAACTTGAAGCGCAGATCCGCCAGAATGCCGGGCTCCTGGGTGAAGCCTTATTGGCCAAGACAGAGGATGCGCCGGCAGAGGCAGAAGATGGAACACCCGCGGAAAAAACAACGGATGAGCCGGAAACAAAGGCCCGGTCCAGGAAGGCGGCCAGCCAGGCATGAGAATAATTGAAAACAAGACTCTTTAATAAGAACAAGCTTAAAAAAGGACAGGCGCCGGGGACACTCCAGACCCCGGCGAATGCTCTGTTGCCGCAAATTTATATTTTTGCCTATGACGAAACGAACCTGGAGGAAACGGGGCTTGGTTCACCCGAAGAGCTGCAGCCCTATTTGCAAAAATGGCCGATGCTGTGGATCAATGTGGACGGTTTGGGCGATGCCGCAGTGATCGCACAGCTCGGCGAGATTTTTCAGCTGCATCCGCTGGCACTCGAAGATGTGCTTAACGTGCCGCAACGGGCCAAATTCGAAAATTATGAGTCCTGTTTCTTTTTGATTCTTCGCATGATCGAAGAGGCGAAGTCATCTTATTTTGTCGATCAATTATCGATGTTCTGCGGTCCCAATTTTGTCCTGACATTCCAGGAGCGCCCGGGCGATGTTTTTGACGGCGTACGGGACCGTTTGCGCAAGGGCGGGCGTATCCGCGCCGCGAAATCCGATTACATGGCCTACGCCCTGATCGACGCGGCGATTGACGGCTATTTCCCCGCACTTGAGAAATACGGCGACCAGCTGGACAAGCTCGAAGAGGAAATTCTGTTCCGTGCCGACAAAAAATCCATGGGGCAGGTTCACAAGGTCAAGCGCTCATTGCAGATGCTGCGGCTTTCCGCGTGGCCGATGCGGGAGGCGCTTGCGAAGATGAACGGTTCTGACTGCCCGCTGGTGCATAACGAAACGCGTCTTTTCCTGCGTGACTGCCAGGACCATGTCATGCAGATCCTCGACGTCATCGAAAACTACCGCGAACGGTTATCGGGCCTCAGCGACCTTTATATCTCGTCCGTCAGCAACCGTTTGAACGAGGTTATGAAAGTTCTCACGGTTTTCTCGACCATCTTTATGCCGCTGACCTTTATTGTCGGTGTTTACGGGATGAATTTCGATACATCTTTCCCCTACAACATGCCTGAGCTGGAATGGGCGTATGGTTATCCCACCGTCATGGCGTTTATGGCATTGATTGCGGCCGGGATGATTTTTTATTTTTGGCGCAGAGGCTGGCTTAGCCACAAAGAAAAATAGCCGTCAGCTTTTCTCGCGCAGCAGGCGCTGCTTCTGGCGCGCCCAGTCGCGGTTTTTCGTAGTTTCCCGCTTGTCATGCAGATCCTTGCCCTTGGCCAGCGCAATCTCCAGCTTGGCAAGGCCGCGCCCGTTAAAATAAAGCCGTAGCGGGATCACCGTATAACCTTCGCGCGTCACCGCGCCCATCAGCTTATCGCGCTCTTTTTTATGAAGTAATAATTTACGGCGGCGTTTCGGTTCGTGCTGGGCTTGCGCGCTGGCCTGCTGGTATTCGGCGATGTTGGCATTGAACAGCCAGAGCTCACCCTTTTGCGGACCTACATAGGATTCATTGATGGAGGCGAGGCCGAGCCGCAGGGATTTGACTTCGGTGCCGACGAGCGCGAGCCCTGCCTCGAATTTATCCTCGAGCTTGTATTCATACCGGGCGCGGCGATTATCGGCGACTGTGTGATTGGTGGAGATCAGGCCCGATTTGCTTTTGGTTTTTTTAGCCATGGAGGCGGATTTTACCGGTGTTGCCGGCGTTGAGTCCTGCATGATCCATCGCCGCGTCGACGATTTTGCGGGCGTTTGCGCTGGCCTTGACCATCGGCAGGCGGACTTCGTCCGTGCAGAGGTCAAGACGGCTAAGCGCGTACTTGGTCGGCGCGGGATTGGTTTCGCAGAAGATTGCACTCCAGAGGGGCGCGAGAAGATCCCGCACGTGTGCAAATGTTTTAAAATCGCCTTTCATCCATGCTTCCTGCATTTGCGCGGATAAAGCGGGCACGATATTTGCAGCCACCGAAATACAGCCGTGCCCACCCTGTGCCAGGAACGCAGGCGAAGAGCCGTCATTGCCGGTCAGCTGACAGAATTCCTCGCCGGCTTGGTGGCGGAGCAGCGGTGGTCGTTCCAAATCACCGGTGGCATCCTTGACGCCCGCGATATTGGGCAGTTCGGCGAGACGGGCCATGGTATCGACATTCATGTCGATGACCGAGCGGCCGGGAATATTATAGATAATGATGGGAATTGAAACCGCGTCATGGACGGCCTTGTAATGCTGGTACAGGCCTTCCTGCGTCGGCTTGTTATAATAGGGTGTGACGATCAGCGCGGCGGCGGCGCCGGATTGTTTGGCATGGCGCGTCAGTTCGATGGTTTTCGCGGTGGAATTCGAACCGCTGCCGGCGATAACCGGAACTCTGCCCTTGACCGTCCTAACACAGCGTTCGACAATAGCGAGATGTTCATCATGCGTCAGCGTCGGAGATTCACCAGTCGTCCCGCAGGGCACAAGCCCGTGCGATCCCTGTTCAATCTGCCATTCAATAATATTTTCAAAAGCCGGCCAGTCGATCTCGCCGTTTTTGAAAGGGGTTACCAGTGCTGTAATAGAGCCTTTAAACATGGGCTTAATCTAGCGGCAAGCTTGTCTTTATGCAAGAAAAGCCTTGTTCTCGCGGTTTTTATAGCGGGTTTTTGGGGCGGGGTTGTCCTGGCTGCCGAAAATGCGGCCATCGTGCGGGCTCTGGAAATGACAGAGCCGGGGCAATGGCAGGAAGCGCTGAACCAGCTAAGCGCGTCCCGTGATCCGCTGGCACATAAAATCTATACATGGCTGGCGTGCAAGAATGATGAGCCGTCCTGTGATTTTGAAACGCTTTACCGGTTTATTGATGAGAATCCGGGCTGGCCGCAAATGGATAAGCTGCTGCGACAAGCGGAGGAGAAGATGCCGCGTTCGATCGGCCTGTCGGAGGCACTGCGCTGGTTTGCGATGTATCCGCCGCAGACAGATTCGGGGCTTGATATTTACATGAACGCGATGATTTCCTCGGGCCGGGAGAATGAGGCGCGCGCTTTTATCACCGACTGGTGGGCGAGAACGCTGGTGTCGCGTGAAGCGCAAAAGGATATTTACAGCGTGTATGGAAGCTATATTGACGTGCAGGCGCATCGCCGCCGCTTCGACATGCTTTTGTTCGCCCGGCAATATCCGAATGCGCGCGCGATGGCGAATGTGCTGGGACCGGGATATCTGGAACTGGCCGAGGCGCGGATTGCACTGGCTGGTGAATTACCCGGCGTCGAAGATGCTATCAGCAGGGTGCCGCATTCCCTGCAGAAAGATCCAGGATTTTTGTATGAGCGGCTGCACTGGCGACGCGTACACGCTCTCGATGCGGAAGCTGTTGAGATTCTCTATGATCCGCCGCCTGCGTCGCAGGTGCAGAATCCGGAGGATTGGTGGAAGGAACGCAATATCCTGATCCGCCGTATGCTTGAAAAGCGTTACTACCGCAACGCATATCTGCTTGCCAGCAAGCATGGGTTGAAAAAAGGACCGGAATATGCGGAGGCTGAATGGCTCGGCGGCTGGCTGGCGCTGAGGTTTGTAAAAAACCCAAGCAAAGCGCGTCAGCATTTTAAAAATATGTATGACAGTGTTGTAACACCAATGAGCCGGTCGCGCGGTGCTTATTGGGCGGGCCGCGCGGCGGATGCAGCCGGCGACAAGGCGGCAGCAAAAGATTGGTATGGCGAGGCCGCAAAATTTCAAACAGTTTTTTACGGCCAGCTGGCGGGTTCGGAACTGGGTCTTTCAAACGCGCTGCCGAACGCGGCACCCCCTAAGCTGAACGAGGATGATCTTGTGCGCTACAACACGCATGATCTTGTCCGGGCATCAAAAATTTTCTACGAAGCAGGGATGAAAAGCGAGGGGCTGCGGTTCCTGAAAGCTTTTCTTGCGCAGGATCCGACGCCGAAAGCCTACCGCTTTGCCGCGGAACTGGCAGCAGAACTGGGACAATATTCAAGCGGGTTGCAAATTGCAAAAGACGCGACTGCGAAGGGGATGTTCCTGACGGCGCAATCCTATCCCATGATTACCGAGCGCATGCAGGCACAAAATCCGGAATGGGCACTTGTACATTCGATTATCCGGCAGGAAAGTATGTTCGACGCGGAGGCGCGCAGTCCGTCGGGCGCGCTTGGTCTGATGCAGCTTATGCCGGACACAGCGCGAGAGGTAGCGGGCAAGCAGGATATAGCGTACCGCGCGGCGGCGCTGACCAGCGACCAAAATTACAATGTACGGCTGGGTTCATTCTATCTCGACTCCCTGCTGCAACGTTATGCGGGTTCTTATGCGCTGGCGATTGCGGCGTATAATGCCGGGCCCGGCAATGTGAATAAATGGATCGTGCTATTCGGCGATCCGCGCACGGGCGAGATCGATTTGATCGACTGGATCGAGCTGATCCCGTTTTCGGAAACCCGCAATTACGTGCAGCGCGTGATGGAAGGGGTTTATGTGTACCGTCTGCGGCTCATGGGCCGTCAGAATCCACCTTTTCCGCCTATTCACGTGGCTTTGAATAATCCCTAGTCGCGGCCTTCGCGCCACCAGGTGGAAACGCAGGCGCCAGCGAGGATGAGAAGTGCGATCCAGGCATTGAGAAACGGTATTTCCCGGAAATTCGTGATCTCGTAATTGTTATTGTCCCGGAAGTTAAATATTTTAGGGCCCGGTCGCGGCATTTCATCCATCCAGAGAATTTTACCACGGGTCATTTTGCTGAACGGCGCGAGATGTTCCGATGTTGCTACAAGCGCATTCATTTCCGGCGCATTTATTTTCCCGACCAGCGCATATTGCCCGATACCATCCGCGGTTTTGAAAGCATAGATACCGGGGACGGCAGCCTCGATTACCTTTTTAAAGCTGTCATCCGGCTGAGATTCCAGAACTATGTTTTCGGTTATGCCATTAGGTGCCGTCATCTCTATATTCGCGGCGGAAGCTTCGTGACTGATACTTTGCACGGTGATTTTCTGAGCCGCAACATCGATATTCAGCAATGTTTCATCAAGTTCCGGTTCCTTCATCAGCCAGTGAATGAGACGCCTGAGCAATTCAACATGGGGACCGCCGCCATCGTAATGGCGCGCCCATAGCCAGATCTGGTCGCTACCGAGTTGAGCGATGCGGCCTTCTTCGACGCGGTTTAAAATCAGAAGAGGTGTATTGCCTGCGCCGTTCATCAGGATGTCACCGGCAACGGCTTCAATTTCAATCTCGCGCAGCCAGTGACCCCATGCTCCTTTGCCGGGTAGTTCGCGCGTGACAGGATGAAGTTTCCCCTGCGACGTGAGCTCTGGTACGAACGGTGTGGTCAGAATTTCCCCCGTGGGTTTTCCGGGCAGAATATCGCGCAGAACCGTGTCATAAAGGGAATCCTCGCCCGCAAAGCCGGGGCCGTTAATTTCTAGGAGCGCGCCGCCCTCGCGGATATAGGTTTTGATATTGTTAAAATAATTTTCCGGCAAAATGCGGTTAAGGTGATAGCGGTCAAAAATAACAAGGTCAAAATTGTGAAGCTTAACCTCGAATAACTCCCGGAATGGAAAAGCAATCAACGCCATTTCCTCCGGCGGCGTCGCATCGAGCTTTTCCGGTTCACGCAGGATGGTAAATTGCACGAGATCGAGATTGGGATCGGATTTCAAGAGATCACGCCATGTGCGGCCGCCGGCATAGGGCTGACCGGTGACAAGCAAAACGCGCATGCGGTCACGAATGCCGTTAACAAAGGCGAGGGCACGGTTGTTGTTCTGTGTTATTTCGCCGTTTACGCCTTCGGCTTCGAATTCAACGATATTTTCCCCCGCATATTCGACGGGAATGTCGAAGCTTTGCTCTTCGTCGACGGATACATCGAATATTTCCGGATCTTTACCGCTGATGCGTATGGTTACGCGCGCGGTTTGCCCGCCTATATTGTCAGTATCGGTAACCTTATATTTAACCTGCGCGGGTTTGCCGACGATACTGTAGGCAGGACTTTGGGTGATGACAAGCTGGCGATCTTTTTCATTGCGGCGGCCGCTAAGGAAAGCATGGACGGGCCCGTAATTATTATTGGCTGGAATCGTCTCCGGTACATCGTGTACCTGTCCATCAGTGAGAAAAACAACGCCGCCGCGCCGGTTCAGCGGTACATCGGCCAGTGCGTCGTCGAGAGTTTTAAACAGTTGCGTGCTGTCGTGATCGTCTTTTTCGCCCGGCGCCATGGTAAAACGCAACTCTATATTCGGGTTATTTTTTAATTTTTCTTCCAGATGTGCGCGTGCCGTTTCAGTTTGCTGTGTGCGCTCGCCAATGGCCTGGCTTAGGCTTTTGTCTGTCACGAGAACGACAATGTCCTTTATTTTTGATTTTTCTTTTTCGATAAAAGCGGGGTTCAGGAAAATTCCGAGAAATACTAACGTGCAGACGAAGCGCAAAAGCGCGCTCCTGCGGTTGCCGCGCAGTGATAAAAACGTGAGCAGGGCGGTTACGGCACAAATCGTCAGCACCCAGGACGTAGGCAATAAAGGATCGAGGTAAATTTCGAAAGGCAGCGCGTTCATTGCCCCAGCCTTTCCAGTATATGCGACACATGCACTTGATCGGATTTGTAATTGCCGGTTAGTGCGTACATGACCACGTTGACACCGAAGCGGTAGGCGAGTTCCTGCTGTTGCGTCGCGCGCGGTTCAGCCCACTCACCAGCCCAGTCATAGGTGCCGATGATGACGGAGGATACGCCGTCGCGGCCGGGGGCGCTGACCCCTTCGATCCAGAGCGCACCATCGGGAAAGCGGCCCGGGGTTTCGCGCAAAAGATAAAAAGAGCGCATCAGAACATGATCAGGCGGTGCCGGTTCGAGCGCAGGCAGGCTAAAACTTGAGAGAATCCTTTGGAGTTTTTGTGAATGGCTGCTCATGCCGAAGCCACCGGTGTCTTCGCTGCCGTCGCGTGTATCGAACAGGATCGTTCCGCCATTATCGAGATAGGATTGAATATTTTTTATGGATTCCTGCGACAATGTGCCCGCGTTGGAACTGATCGGCCAGTAGAGAAAAGGGAAGAATGCAAGGGTATCGCGGGCAGGGTTGATGGCGGCAACACCCAAAGGTTCGGCAGATGTGCGTGTCTGCAAAATTTTGGCAAGATTTTCCAGACCTCTTTGCGATGTAGAATCAACAGCTTCATCGCCGGTCTGTAGATAAGCCAGATAAAATCCTTCCGCATATTTTGTATCATTCTGAAAATCAGCGGCATAAGAAGGAGAAGAAAACGCGGCACATAAAATGAGAAGAGCCAATCCGCCCAGAGAAAAACCCCGCGCCATGACGATCAGAATTGACCAGTCGAGCAGAAACAGGCACAGTGCGGCGAGCAGGATGCCCGGCTTGTGGTTATGTTCATAAGTTTGATCATAATTTTGACGGTGAGCACCGGCCGGCAATGTATCAGCGGTATTCACTGTACTAACCCGATCACCGAGATTGAGAATTTTTTGATACGAATCATGCCCGTAGATACCGGGCGGGTGAGATGAACTGATTTTTGTGTCCGCGAAATCCTCAGACGCAATGGGCTGAACCGTGTTGTCCGGTGCTGTCATTTTGCCGAATCCGTCCAGCACGCGCAACGGCCGCATGATTTTACTGGTCTTATCCGCCGGATTATATTTCACTCCGGCGATATCAACAAGTTGCTTAAGAATTTCGACGAATACACCGGAGAGCGGCAGATCGGACCATATGGGCAGTGGCGCGGTGTGTATCATAACGATGAGTCCGTCTTCGAGCGGCGCAGCTGTGATGAGGGGTGTGCCGTCATCGAGACTGGCCCAGGTTTTGTCCGCGAGGTCGGCGGATTCAGCGAGAATCTGACGTCGTATCGTGATGTCTGCTGGCATCATTATACCGGCGAGAGGTGAATTTTCTGAGAATCTGCGCAGCTTCGCTGTTTTTTCCCAACTGAGCGTACCGCCGCCGGCGCGGTCACCGGCACGTAGGTGTACGGGGAGTAGATAAGGTTGTCCGGTATAGGCGGCCATGTCCGGCCCGGCAAATCGCAGCAGCAACCCGCCTTTTTTAACCCAATTTTCCAGCCTGCCGAGTGCGTCGGCGGGAATGTTGCCACCATCGGGCAGGATAATAACGGAAGGCTCAGCCGCAAAAATGGAATCGTAATCGCCGATAACCAGTTCGGCATAAGGTTCAAGCGCTCGTTCGATATAATAACGTGCCTCGACAAAAGGTTTCGCGTTTTTATCTGTAGCGCCGAGAATTCCAACCGTGCGCTTTGCGGCGGTGGAGCTGAGTTTGTAAATGCTGCCGGCGCCGGGACGGCCTGCCAGTCTGAATTCTGCCAGTTGATTGCTAAGTTTGGCGGGGATTTCAAATGAGGATCTCAGTGCTGCGCCTGCAGATTTCCATGTGAGCGTCTGCTGGTCTAGAACAGCGCCGCGGGAAGATACAGCCTGTACGATGAAAGGCGTCCCGCTTTTTGTGTTGTCCGGCACAGCGAGAGAAATCTGAATATCGTTCGCATGCGCACCCGCTTTTTTGAGAAGAGCGGGCAGATAGCCGCTGGAAGGTGCATAAAAATTCAATCCACCGGAGGATATGAGTTCGGTGGCAAGCCTTTCAAAGCCGGAAGCGGAGAGTCCGGCAGAAAACCAGAAATTTTGTGCATTTTGCGGATGTTTTTTAAGAACCGAGAGCGCGGCGCCGTAGTCGGACGGCCAAGGGTGCGGTTCCAGCGTTTTAATCATTGTCCGCGCTTCTCCTGCCGCCATGGGCCCGGCGGCAAAAGGGTTTTTTTCACCGGGTGCGGGTGCGGTGGTCAGCACGTAAATTTTTGGCTTCCCGGTATTTCTCTCAGCACGCGCCAAAATATCACTGGCGGCTTTGATCTGCCGGTCCCAATTCGCGGCGCTGTCCCAGCCATTATCGAGAATAAGGCGGACGGTATCACCGGATGCGATCGCCGCTGCTGGTTTGTAGACGGGATCGGCAAACGCAACAATCAGGCAGACGAGAACGGCGAGACGCAGGAGCAAAAGCCACCACGGTGTGCGGCTGGCGGTTTGGCGTTCAGCTATGAGCCCTTCCAAGAAGCGCACGGTCGGAAGTTTGATGCGGCGCGGCGCGGGCGGTGTGATGCGTAAGACAAGCCAGAGCAGGGGCAGGGCGGTCAGCGTAACCAGCAGCCAGGGATTCAGAAAAACGAGATCAGGAAAGAAGGGCATGCTAGAGCGCCTCCGGATTCAGGGCCTGCCACGTATTCAGGAGCGTTTCGCGCATGTCTTTGTCGGTGCGGTGGAAAATATAGGTCCAGCCCAAATTGTCACAGAGCATTTTCACCAGGGTGCGGTGCTCTTCGATGCGTTTTATGTAGCCGTTTCGGATTGCGCCTGCGTGATTAACAAGATGGCGTTGCGACCCCGCGGGGTTTTCAAACAGGATACGGCCATCAGTATTCATATCCATTTCAAGCGGGTCGAGCACCTGGATGAGCAGGCCTTGCGGGCATACGCCTGCAAGGGGCATCAGGGCCTGTTCGATTTTGTCCGGTGTTTCGATGAAATCGCCGGCGAGAACAAGATTTGTGCGCGGTGTAACGGTATCGATTTCAACCGGGAGAGAGGAAAACGTGTGATTTTCACTCAAAATATTTTCCAGCCGGTCGGCGGCGGTCTCGCTGCCTGTTCTAGACGCATTACCCAGCCAGCCGATTTTTTCGCCCCGGGCAGCCATCAACAATCCAAGAGACAAGATGAGTATGTTTACGGCTTCGGCTTTTCTCTGCAGGGTTTTGCGGGAATGGAAATCCATGTCCGGGCCTTTAGCCGTCCAGAATAAAAACCCCTGACGGCTTTGGTATTCTTTCTGGCGCACAAAAACAGAATCGCCCTGACCGCTGCGGCGCCAGTCGATGCCGGAGAGCGCATCGCCGGACGCGTAATCGCGGAATTGCCAGAAATCCTCACCACTGCCGGCGCGGCGCAGCGCGTGGGCACCCCGCATCATGTCGCGCGCCGGGTGAAGCGAGCGTGAAAACAGGACGGGAAGGCCATTGATGAGTTCTTCGGCGTGTGCGCGTAACGATATTTTCCCGGGGCCGGATTTGAGGAAGCGTTTCACAAGCGCTCCTATAATTTTTCCGTGAGCGTCCTGACGACATCGGAAAGAGATATGCCCGCCGTGCGCGCCTTGTAGTTCAGAGCCATGCGGTGTTTGAAAACAGGTTCCACCAGCGCGGTTACATCCTCCATCGACGGGGCCTGCCGTCCTTGCAGCAGTGCGCGGGCCCGCACGGCCAGCATCAGGGCCTGCGAGGCGCGCGGGCCGGGCGCCCATGTCACATGGTCATTTACGATTTTTGGTGCTTCCGGTCCGGGGCGGGCCTTGCGGACCAATGTTAAAATCGCGTGGATGACATTTTCGCCGACCGGCATGTCGCGGACAAAAGATTGAATCTTCAAGAGCTCGCCATCGGCCAGCACCGGTGCGGGAACAGCGCGGCGGTTTGTGGTTGTGGCGAGCAGCATCTCGCGCTCCGAGGCAAGATCCGGGTAATCCATGTCGACCTGCATGAAAAAGCGGTCGAGCTGCGCTTCGGGCAGGGGGTAAGTGCCTTCATGTTCGATCGGGTTCTGCGTGGCGAGCACGTGGAACGGCTTGGGCAGGTGGTGATGCTGGCCGCCGAGGCTGACCTGTTTTTCCTGCATGGCCTGCAGCAGAGCGGATTGCGTGCGCGGGCTGGCGCGGTTGAATTCGTCGGCCATAAGAAACTGCGTGAAGACCGGGCCTTTAACAAGACGGAAGGAACGTTTGCCGTTGGCATCCTGCTCCAGCACTTCGGAGCCGAGAATATCCGCCGGCATCAAATCGGGTGTGCATTGAATACGGTTCGAGGAAAGGCCGAGCACACCGGCGAGGGTTTCAACCAACAATGTCTTGGCAAGACCCGGCACACCGACCAGCAGAAGATGGCCGCCGGAAATCAGCGTGACGAGGGTTTGTTCGATGACAGCGCCCTGCCCGAAAACGACTTTGCCGACTTCGGCGTGAGCCGCGCGCAACTGGCGGTGAATGGCATCAAAAGCGGCGGCGAATGTGTCTGAGGGGGTCATGGGCGTAGGATTTACTCCTTAACATTAGGGGCTTGGCGGCTTTATACTCAACATATGGAAGCAACCAGAACCATACAAGTGCCGGACTGGATGAAAACGCCGGAGGTGCGGCGTGTCATGTCCGTATTGAACGAGGGCGGTGGTGCGCAGGCGCGGTTCGTCGGCGGCTGTGTGCGCAATGAGCTGCTAGGGCTGGAGGTGACAGACCTGGATATCGCGACATTATGGACACCCGGGGAGGTTACGCCCAAGCTGGAAGAGGCGGGGATCAAAGTTGTGCCGACCGGCATTGATTACGGCACTATAACGGCCGTGGTGGATGGCAAGGCGTTTGAAATCACCACGCTGCGCAAGGATGTGGAGACGGACGGGCGGCGCGCGGTTGTGGCTTATTCCAAAGACTGGCGGGAAGATGCGCAGCGCCGCGATTTCACCATGAATACGCTGCTGGGCGATATGGAGGGGCATATTTACGATCCCACGGGCCGGGGCCTTGCAGATCTCGCGGCGCGCCGCGTGATTTTTGTCGGCGACCCGGCGCAGAGGATTGCCGAGGATTACTTACGGATCCTGCGATTCTTCCGGTTTCATGCCCGATATGGCAAAGAGGCGCCGGATGAGGCTGCGCTGAGAGCCTGCGGTGCGGCGGCGGATAAAATCAACATGCTTTCGGCCGAGCGGGTTAGCCAAGAATGGTTCAAGATCCTGTCCGTGGATGATCCTGTGGATTCTTTGTTATTAATGTTTGAAAACAATATATTGAAATATTTAATTGAATCAAAATATCAGCCAGAGCTGCTTCGCAAGGTTTGTAGTTTGCAAAAGGAGCATGACCAATGTTCATTGGGAGCGCGACTGTGGATTTTAGGTAAAATCTTTGACAATAAAATCATTGTTCTCAAAGCTTTACAGAGAGAACTTGAATCAATTTCTCAGGTAATTTCCTTACCGGTCATGCGTGATGATCATGCGATCCGGGTGGCGGTTTACAAGGCCGGCCGGGCTACAGCGGCCCAGGGGCTGTTGATCGAAGTGGCGCAGGATAAAATTCCGGAGAAAACCTTGGCGAAAGCGCTGGAAATTACCCGGGGCTGGGAGATTCCGAAAATGCCCGTCAGCGGTGAGGATTTGAAGAAGGCCGGGATCGCGGAAGGGCCGGAACTCGGGCAGAAACTGGCCGCAATCGAAAGCTGGTGGATCGAGCAGGATTTCAAACCGGGCAGGACGGAGTGCCTGGAGCGGATTTAACTTAAGGCCATTTCACTTCAGGGGGCAAGGACATCAGGATCGCCTCCGTATTGCCGCCCGTCTTGAGCCCGAAGCTCGTCCCGCGGTCATGGAGCAGGTTGAACTCCACATAGCGGCCGCGCTTGATGAGCTGCTGTTCGCGCTGTTCCGGCGTCCATTCGCGGTTCATAAAGCCACGGACGATTTTGGGGTAGATATCCAGAAATGTTGTGCCGACATCTTTCGTAAAGGCGAAATCAGCATCCCAGTTTCCGCTGTCGAGATAATCGTAGAAGATCCCGCCGATCCCGCGCGGCTCGCCCCGGTGGGGGAGGAAGAAATAGCGGTCAGCCCAGGCCTTGTATTCTTCGTAATATTCGGGATCGTGGCGGTCGCAGCATGTTTTGAGCGCAGCGTGAAATTCGGTGGTTGCAGATTCCTCAGGGACCATAGGCGTCAGGTCGGTGCCGCCGCCGAACCAGCTTTTCGATGTCACAATCATGCGCGTATTCATATGCACGGCGGGCACGAGCGGGGATTGCATATGCGCGACAACCGAGATTCCTGCGGCCCAGAATTCGCCGGCGCTTTCGGGTGCCCCCGGGATCTGAGCCCGCAATTCGTCGGAAAAATGCCCGTAAACCTCCGAAATATTCACGCCGACTTTTTCAAACACGGGGCCATTCATAAGCGACATTTCACCGCCGCCCTTTAGATCTCCGTCCTTTGACCAGGGCGTGCGTTTGAACTTTCCCGGCGGCAGGTTCTTTTTCGCCGTGCCGGTGAGCTCCGTTTCGATAGACTCGAATTCTGTGCAAATCCGGTCGCGCAAATCGCGGAACCATTCGGCGGCCTGGTGTTTTTTATTCATCGTCAAACCTTATCATTATAATCGTCATCGCGAGCGAATGAAATGAGCGTGGCGATCCAGGAGTTTCCACAAGAACTACCTGGATTGCTTCGTCGCCTGCGGCTCCTCGCACTGACGGTGAAGGTTAATCTGCCTTAAAGCTTCACCTGCGATCATCGCGGCGGCGGTGACGATATTGAGGGAGCGGGCTGCACCCTGCATAGGAATGCAAATGCAGGCATCGGCTGCGGCGTGGATTTCTTGCGGCACGCCGGCGCTCTCGCGCCCGGCCAGCAAAATATCGCCGGGCTGGAAATCAAAATCCGTATAGTTTTTGTCCGCTTTGGTGGTCATGAGTATGATCCGGCGGTGCTTCGCCTGCTCGCGGAAGGTCTGCCATGAATTGTGACGCCGGCATTGTGCCAGTTCGGTGTAGTCCATGCCGGATTGCCTGATTTTCCGCTCATCCCACGGGAAGCCGCAGGGCTCGATGATATGCAGATCCAACCCCAGGCAGGCGGCCAGGCGCATGGCGGCCCCGACATTCTGGGGAATATCAGGCTGGTAAAGGGCAAGGCTCGGCAATTTCATCTGTGGACAATAACAAAATTTCTCAAGGGTGCTAGATACATAACGCCTGATCGTTTATAAAGATGGGCAAGTTATTCTTCACCAAAAGCCATAACACCGTAAACCATGACAGCTCAGAATACACAAACGGCGCCGCATGATGGGCCGGAAGACCAGCCAAAACGTGATTTTCTATACCTGACGGCCGCTGCTTTCGGCGCGGTCGGGGCGGGGATCACGGCCTGGCCGTTCATCAATTCCTTAAATCCGGCAAAAGACACGCTGGCGCTCTCGACCATCGAGGTCGATCTGTCGCCGATCCAGGTCGGGCAGTCGGTCACGGTGGTCTGGCGCGGCAAGCCGGTTTTCATCCGCCACCGCACACCGGAAGAAATTGCGGCGGCGGAAGCCGTGGAAATTTCGGCCCTGGTCGACAAACAAAAAGATTCAGAGCGCGTGAAAAAATCCGAGTGGCTGATTGTCGTTGGTATCTGCACGCATCTTGGCTGCGTACCGCAGGGGCAAAAAACCGGTGAAGCGCGCGGCGATTATGGTGGCTGGTTCTGCCCGTGCCATGGTTCGGCTTATGATACATCGGGGCGTATCCGCAAGGGGCCTGCGCCTAAAAACCTGAGCGTGCCGGATTACGCATTCCTCACGGATACAAGCGTCAAGATCGGATAGACGGAGATTAAGACATGGGAAGCGGTGAACGCACAAAATTTGACAACAAGGTGATCGAGTGGATCGATGACCGCCTGCCGATCTTCACGCTGCTGAACCGCGAATACGCCGTGTTCCCGACGCCGAAGAATTTCAATTATTTCTGGAATTTCGGCGCCATCGCCATGGTCATGCTCGTTATCATGATTGTCAGCGGGATTGTGCTCGCGATGCATTACACAGCTAACACGCACATGGCCTTTGACAGCGTCGAGCGCATTATGCGCGACGTCAATTCCGGCTGGCTGATCCGCTACATCCATATGAATGGCGCGTCGTTCTTTTTTATTGCCGTCTATACTCATATTTTCCGCGGCATGTATTACGGATCATATAAGAAACCGCGCGAACTGATCTGGATTCTCGGCGTGCTGATTTTCCTCATCATGATGGCGACGGCTTTCATGGGCTATGTTTTGCCGTGGGGCCAGATGAGCTATTGGGGTGCTACGGTCATTACCAACCTGTTTTCCGCGATCCCGTTCGTAGGTGAAAGCATTGTCACGCTGCTGTGGGGCGGGTTCTCGGTCGATAACCCGACGCTGAACCGTTTTTTTGCGCTGCATTACCTGCTGCCTTTCGTGATTTTTGCAATCGTGTTCCTGCATATCTGGGCGATCCACGTCAAGGGATCGAACAATCCGCTCGGTATTGATACCAAGGGCGAGCAGGACACGCTGCCGTTCCATCCTTATTATACGGTGAAGGACAGTGTAGGCATCCTGGCGTTCCTGATCGTTTATGCCTTGTTTGTCTTTTATATGCCGGACTCGATGGGGCACCCGGATAATTACACGCCGGCCAACCCGATGGTGACGCCGGCACATATTGTACCGGAATGGTATTTCCTGCCGTTCTACGCCATGCTGCGCGCCATCACGTTCAATATCGGGATTCCTTTTACTGATATCGTGTTCATCAATGCCAAGTTCGGCGGTGTGATCGCAATGTTCGGATCGATCCTGCTGCTGTTCGTGCTGCCGTGGCTGGATACGCATCCGATCCGCAGCGCGAATTTCCGCCCGCGCTTCCGCTTTTTCTTCCTGCTGTGGGCAGTGAATTTCGTGATCCTCGGCTATATCGGCTTGCAGCCGGCGGACGCGCACATAGGGCCGGTTCCGCTCAGCCTTATCGGCCTGATCTGCACATTTTATTATTTTGCATTTCTGGTTGGGATTATTCCCTGGCTCAGCCGGCATGAAAAGGGGCGAGACCTGCCGCTTAGCATTTATCATCACGTTTTGGCGGGCAAAAATAAGAGGGTGTCGCAATGACAAAAAATTATAACGTCATTGCGAGGAGGCTGAACGCCGACGAAGCAATCCAGTCTTTAAATGCGGCTCCTGGATTGCTTCGCTCATTTCATTCGCTCGCAATGACAATTGCTTTTTGTTTTCTGATTGCATCTCCGGCTTTTGCCACCGAAGCCGCCCATGTCGAAAGTCAGGAGTGGAGCTTCAGCGGCATGTTCGGCACTTACGACCAGGCATCGCTGCAACGGGGCCTGAAGGTTTACCGCGAGGTTTGTGCTGCCTGTCACTCGATGAAGCGGGTTTATTTCCGCAATCTCGAGGCGCTGGGCTATGACGAAGGGCAGATCAAGAATATCGCGTCGTCCTATACAGTTCATGACGGGCCGAATGACGAGGGCGAGATGTATGACCGCCCCGGCCTGCCGAGCGATCATTTTATATCGCCGTATCCGAACGACAATGCGGCCAAGTCCGTCAATAACGGCGCATTGCCGCCGGATCTTTCGCTGATCACCAAGGCCCGCCACGGCGGGGCGGATTATATTTACGGCATCCTGACCGGTTATGAAACACCGCCGGCCGGTATGACGCTTTTACCGAGCCAGCATTACAATGCGGCGATGCCGGGTCATATTATTGCCATGCTCGCGCCATTGTCGGCCGATATGGTCATGTATGAAGACCAGACGCCGCAAACCGTCGCGCAATATGCCAGGGATGTTTCGCACTTCCTGACCTGGGCGGCGGATCCATACATGGAAGACCGCAAGCGCATGGGCGTGAAGGTTATCCTGTTCCTTGCCGTATTTACCGTCATCATGTATGCGGTGAAGCGCAAGGTCTGGTCGAATATTCATTAGATGCGCGACAGCAAGCAGGAAATCGTTCACTTCTGGTTTGATGAAACGGAACCCACATTGTGGTTTCAGAATAATCCTGCGTTTGATGCGCTGGTTGGTGAACGATTTTCGTTGATATACGATATGGCGGCCGACGGGTTGTGCAATGCCTGGGCGTCGGATGCGGAAGGGGCTTTAGCCTTGTGCCTCGTGCTTGACCAGTTTCCGCGCCGCATGTTCAGGGGCAGCCCGCGCGCTTTTGGCACCGATGAAAAAGCGCTGCTGATCGCCAAGCAGGCTATAAGCCGGGGCTTTGACCAGTTGTTCACGCACGAGAAACGTTTTTTCCTTTATATGCCGTTCGAGCATAGTGAGAGATTGAGCGACCAGAAACGTAATCTTGAACTCTTCAAATCAATCGAGCGGGATAACCCGCTGGCCTGCGCGGTGGCGAAACGGCGTTACGATATCATCGAGAAATTCGGGCGTTTTCCTGAGCGGAATGAAGCGCTGGGGCGGGAGAGCACGCCGGAAGAAACTGATTATTTAAATAAATTGACATAATGAAATATCTTTGTTAGATTTCCCTTTTTATTGAAAGGAAATGATCATGGGTTCTCGTCTTGTACAGCGTCTTCTTGCACCAGGTTCCGTAAGTTTGGGCATAGTAGCGTTATCAAATTTTGGTAAGGCCGCAAAAGATTTGTTCGTCTTTGATGATATGGGAGCGTCCGAATTCGAGCACGGAAGTTTGAATGATTCAATGAACCGCTTTTATGAATATGCGAAAAATGGACAGATTGTAGATATGATCGCGGATTTTGAAGAGGGTGGAAAAATATATCGAATACGCGCCCTGGTTCCCATGACCAGAAAACATCTGGAAGATGCCTCTTTATTTGTTCAGGATCAAATGTCCTCCAATCCGCAGGAGTCTTGTTTAAAATCGACCTTAATGCGGGAATCGGTTTTATTAGGCACACGCGCTTGCATAGGCTGGCAAGATGCAACAAATGATATATTTTATTTTACGGAGGAAAAAGGCGAAGAAGCATTTAATCTGATAAAAGCCACTTTTCACCTTTATGCCAATCCATGTGTGGACCAGAATTTGACGTACCTAGCTTGGGCTGGCGGGCATAAGAGCGACGTCATAAAAAATATGCAGCGTCTTGCGAATACATTGCAGCAGGAAATTATTTGTCCTGATTTTAACGGACGGGAAATTCGCGTACAAGCGGCCGCGGTGCAAACTTTTCCCCCTTCGCTTAATCCTCCTTCGCTATAAAAACCGGTTCGTAATGAGGCCGCGCGACTACCATCACATTCACATCCACTGATTTTCCGCAGAGGATGACGTGAGTTTCCTCGCGCCAGACGCCCTCGACCGGGAGGAGGCGTTTCTTCGGGAACCTGATTTTCTTCAGCACCTTCATTTTTGAG
>JBQTJN010000022.1:0-25601 GCA_052387095.1 Alphaproteobacteria bacterium | reverse complement strand
TTGATACTCTTGATGCCCATGCTGTGCCTCTTACCGAGGAACTGCTTAATGAGATGTCGGCACGATCCAAGGAAATCAATGCACAGATGCCTGATGCAGGTAAGTTCTGGTCAAGTCCCAGCCTTAGTTTTGGGAAATGGAGCGGACTTGTTCAAACAGAGCCAAAAAGCGCAGGCGATAGGAAAAAAGCCGAATTTTTGCAGGAATGGCACAGAACCCTCCAGGATTTAAGACGCATCAGCGAGATTGTAAGCCGCGATGAGAATCGCCCAAAATGGATTTCCTCAGATATTCCGGCTGGAGCGCAGGCAGACCAATTTTTACATGGGCATTATTATCAACACACCTTTAACGGTCGTAAAGCAAACTATCAGGCTTTTTATGAGCAAAATAAAGGAAGGCAAGAAGAGGCATTAAAGGAAGCTGTAGGATGGTGGCGCAATTTGCCTGGCGCACCTCAGAATGAGGATGAAATGTTAAATGTGCAAGCGCCTCTGCTACGAGGTCTTCTCGCGCAAGATCAGATAACAAAAATGTCTTATGAAGATTTTGAGGATATATGCCGTCGTGTCCATTCAATCGCAGATTATTCAAGACGAGTAAAAAATACAGCAGTTTCTCTTATTGATGATGGAACGTCATACACGATTCCACAAAAAGTTAAGGCTCTTTCAAAGCGGATATGGGTCGATCAATCAGGCAACGGCTCAAGAGTGGATCAAGTGCTTGCCTTTGTCCTGTATGGCGGCTCTTCCGAGCAGTTGCCAGAAAGACTTTGGCAGGCTGTAATTGATCCTAAATGGAAAATAGATGGGCTTGGCATTAGTGCGCTAGGAGAAATTGTAGGATGGGCATTGCCGGATAAATTTCCTCCAAGGAACGGGCGCACCTCAAAGGCTTTGAGGTCTTTGGGGTACGATGTTAGGGTTCATGTGGAATGATGACCATGGCCGCGTTAGCGTTAATGCCGCCCCCGTCGAGGAGAAAGTAGTATGTTGCAAATTATCGGCGGTATATTGAGCGATTGCTTGAGTGTGAAAGGCGTACCAACTGGGGCCGCTGGCGCAGCCATTGGAAAAATGATGTCCAAGCGCCACGACTTGCTGCGTGAGGTTATCCGCTCTGAGCTGCGGCAGGGAAATTTTGAAAATATCGATCAGGATGAGCTGGTTTCTATCTTCTTCCGCCTGATCCGTGACGCCGAAGAAGGTGTGGCGCGGAACAATCTGCGCCTTATGGCTCGCGTTATCAACGGTATGGCTGAGAAGGGCGCACTAAAAGCGCCATCATTCCTGAAATACGCAAATATCCTTGCCAGTTTGACCGAAGACGAAATCAAAGTTTTGGCTGTGATGGCCGGACTTAACTGGGCAACGTTTATGCCCTATGAAGCAAGGAGGCAATTCATTGAAGTGGGCATCGAGAATTATCAAGCTGTCCAACAGGCTTTGCTGCGTACGGGTTTAGTGACTTTGCGGCTCGATGCCCAGACCATACCTGAAAAGCCAGAAATGAGAAAAATGTACGGAGCGTCCGATAAGGTCGATGCCAATCAGATTTTTACCCTCACACCACTTTTCAGCGAAATCGAAAAGTATTTGGAAGCCTTTAATGTCGATAAGGAAGCGGCATGAGCATTATTTTTCATGGTGACATTGCTGGCTGGCGTGATCTACAGAATAAAGCATGTCAGGTTCTTGCGGAGTGCGGCATGGCTGCACAAACGGATGTTCCGTTTAAGTTAGTGCGCGGAAATGCTGACATTGACGTGGTGGCCAATGATGAAACTTCAACCCCTCCACTAAAAATCTTTGTAGAGTGCAAACATTGGAAGAGCAATGTCACGCAGGAAAAGGCACATGCATTTAGAACGGTGATGCAGGACGGCGGTGCTAACGCTGGTTTCATTATTTCTTCGTCAGGTTTTCAAAGTGGCGCTTACGAAGCAATTCATTCTACTAACATACGACTTATGACTTGGCCGGAATTTCAAGAACATTTTTATGATAGATGGTTAAAATCTATGAAGATAAAAGTGGGAGAATTATCAGAGCCGGTAAATATATACTCTGATCCTTTCGGAAGGATCATGCGAGGATTGGACGGCACAGAAGAGCGCGTAAAAATTGCCGAAAAATTATGGGAAAAATATAAGATTTTTATGTCTGCATCGCCGTATCTCAACATGGAGGTTAACGGACGCTCAAATACACCAATACGCTTTCCTATGACATGTGTTGATCCAAGAGGAAATGTTGACCAGCAAGATCAAATTACAATCGAGACGCCCAGAGATTATTTCGATCTTATAATATCGGAGCATGAGAACGCTTTGCGCGCTTTTCAGAAATTCACATCAGAATTAAGTGAGGGAACAGCATGAGCGGGCAAAAGGCACTAAAAAAATATACCGTCACAGGGATTGCCGATGTGCTGGGATGCTTCGGCGTTCCCACGGGTACGGCCATGCAGATTTATCAGGGCATCCTCGACAAACGGTCGCAGGAAGCAATGGAAATACTGCTTTCCGAAATCCGGCAAGGCAATTTTTCGGATGTCGATCAGAATGATGCTGTCAGCATTATCGCCCGGTTCCAGCGGGACGCCATGGAAGGCGTGGCGCAAAACAATCTGCGACTGATGGCCCGTGTTATTAGCGGTATGGCCGAAAAGAAGGCATTAAAAGCACCGTCATTCTTAAAGTACGCTAATATCATCGCCAGCCTGACCGAAGATGAAATTATGGTTCTCGGCACTATGATTCAGCTAAGGCGGCACGATTCAAACATTGATCCCAATAGACTTAAAGGAAAACTCCATACGAAGGGGATTCAAAACTATGAATTTATCCAACAAGCCCTTATGCGAACGGGCTTGGTCACTTTTGATGTATCAGCAAAAAGTACGGTCAATATAAACCCGTATCCTTTATCACCGCTTATGGATGAAATTTTACAATACATTCCAGATTTTAGTGCAGCATAGGAATTTTAAGATGGCAATAATTTCTTCTTTTCTAAAACAAAATCCATCGAAGGCTAGAAGCGAAGTTAAAGCAAATGCTTTGGATGACCATGGCCAGCCAGTCAACAGGCGTTTTAATTACAGAAAAATTGAAGATCGGCAAATAGATGAATTAATTGGTATGTGCAAAATGGCGATTGGCGACGGACATGTAGATGCAGGTGAAGCCAAGGCATTACTTTCATGGTTGGATTAATTTTTCATGAAAAACACATATCTATCTATCTTTCTAAAATTCTTGCGTTTTGGGTTGCTGGCGTGGGGCGGGCCAGTGGCGCAGATCAATATGATCCGTGAAGAACTGGTAGAGCGCGAAGGTTGGATTAGCCCAGAAAAATTCAAGCGTGTACTGGCAGTTTATCAGGCATTACCGGGGCCAGAGGCGCATGAGTTATGCGTCTATTTCGGAATGATCCGTAAGGGGCGCTGGGGCGGATTTCTGGCGGGGCTGGGTTTTATGCTTCCCGGTTTTATTTTGATCCTTCTTCTTTCATGGGCTTATACTTTATTAGGTTCTGGTGTCCTGCTGCCGCTGTTTGTCGGGGTTGCTCCGGCTGTAACGGCTCTGATTGTTTGTGCTTTGCAGCGGATCGGACAACATACCCTTACAAGTATTTCGTTATGGTCTGCTGCTATCGTTTCTATTGTTCTCACGGCGCTCGGCGTACATTTTCTTTTGGTTTTTGTTGTTTGTGCATCGCTGCAAGCGTTATGGGCGGTGGGATCAAAGAGAATGGCGATAGTAACACTCTTTTTATTAAGCACCGCAGCCATGGGAATAACTTTTGTTTGGAGTGGTGCTGACGGACTTTCTGTTGCTTCCAGTGGCGGTTTGTTTGCGGAAGGGCTGAAAGCTGGATTGCTGTCTTTTGGAGGCGCTTATACTGCGCTGCCGTTTCTGAAAGAGAGTATGGTTGGTGTTTACCCCGGCGTAACGCCGCAAGCATTTGTGGACGGCATTGCCTTATCCAGTGTCATCCCTGCGCCGCTGGTTATATTCGGAACATATCTCGGATTTCTTGCTGATGGGTTTACAGGCGCTCTATTGGTGACTTTGGGTATTTTCATTCCGGCATTTTCGTTCACGTTGGTTGGCCACCGCTGGCTGGAAAAGATGATTGAGAACCCGGCTTTGCATGGTGTTCTTGATGGCGTGGCAGCAGGGGTCGTCGGGATTTTGGCGATTACGACCGTTGAAATTGCGCTACAAACGCTGACGGGCCTATGGCCTGTTTTAATCTTTTCATTTGCGCTGGCAGGACTTTATTTTTTGCGAGGAAGGTGGAGTGTTCCCGTTATTATACTCGTTTGCGGTTTGCTTGGTTTGATATTGCAAGAGATGGTATAAGAGCAGAATTGTAATGGGCAAGAATGAAGGCCAGCGCCCACAAAACCGTGTATAAAACCGGGTACAAAAGGGGCGCAGGCCAAAATAACTGATTCAATATCAATTACTTAGATTCTAAATTCAGGTTTAACGTCTAACGGCTTTCTTCTTTTTCGGTTTTTTGACATCCAGATCCTGATCAAGAACAACTTCCGGCACTTCCATGTCGCTTTTGCCTGCTTTCATGAGCTTGCGGCCCTCGGCAGCGATTTTCTCGTATTTGTCCCGGATTTTGTGAAGCTCATCTTCGCTGAGCTCCTCTAGATCCAGTAAAATTGTATGTGCCCCTTTTGTGGCACGGATCAGCTCATCCAGTTTCAGTTGCAACGCCATCGTGTCCCGATTCTGCGTGTTCTGAATCAAAAACACCATCAGGAACGTAATGATGGTCGTACCGGTATTGATCACCAGTTGCCACGTATCGGAGAAACCGAACAGTGGCCCGGAAACGCCCCAGACGATGATAACGCCGAGCGCTAGCGCAAATGTAGCGGGATGGCCGGTATAATTGGCGGTCTTCTTGGAAAAAACCGTAAAGAAGCCTTTTCTTTTTTTTGCCATCATGATCCTCCGCTAACCAGCGCGGTATAAGCTTCCTGCAGGCGTTTTGTCACGGCGCCCGGCTTATACGACCATGCATCAATTTTCCCCACAGGCGTGAGCTCGGCCGCGCTGCCCGTAAGAAAAACCTCCTCCATGTCTTTAAGTTCCTCCGGCCTGATGCGTTTTTCGTGAACTTCAATGCCGAGACCCTTCGCCAGCCCCATCACCGTCTGCCGCGTTATGCCGTTCAGGAAGCGATCGGCGATCGGCGTAAACAGCACGCCGTCCTTCACGGCAAAGAAATTGGCTGCGGTCGCTTCGGCAATATAACCCTCGTAATCCAGCATCAGCGCATCCTGGCATCCCTGGTTCTTCGCTTCGTATTTTACCATGCAGGCCAGATTGTAAAGCGACGCTGCCTTGCTGTGGATCGGTGCGGAATCCGGGTGCGGCTTACGCCATATCGTACTGCACAGCGCGATACCGTTTTTCTTGATTTCAGGATCGAAATAATTGTCCCACTGCCACGCAGCAATACCGACATGAATGGTCGTGTTGCCGTAATCAATGCCGAGTTTCTCGCTGCCGCGCCACGCTACGACACGCATATAACAATTCTGCAGCTTATTCGCTTCCAGCATTTCATGCTTGGCGTCTTCGATTTGTTGAACCGTATAAGGGAGGCGCATATGAATGAACTCGCCCGATTTAAGCAGGCGTCGTGAATGTTCTCCGGATTGGAAAATATGCCCGTTATACGCACGCTCGCCTTCAAAGATTGCCGTGGCGTAATGCAGGCCGTGGGAGAGAACATGGATATGGGTCTCCCGCCATGGATGCATGGCCCCGTCCATCCATATAAAGCCGTCGCGGTCATCAAGGTTTTTCTGGGTCATGTTTCCTGTCTTTATCTTCGTAAGCCTTCGTTATATAAGATATTATATGGTTTCAGCTGCCCGTCAAAACGCAAATATGGCCGCGTGGCCCCACGTCCTGGTTGTCGATGATGACAACCGGATCCGCAGCCTGTTGTCGCGCTTCCTGGCTGAAAAGGGGTTCATCGTGGTGACCGCCGCCGATGCGCACGAGGCCGGCGAAATGCTGAAAAAATTCCAGTTCGATGTGATGGTCGTCGATGTGATGATGCCGGGTGAAAGCGGCCTGTCTTTTACAAAAGGCCTGGGTGAGAATAATAAAATCCCGGTGCTGCTTCTGACTGCGCTTGGTGAAACCTCGGACCGCATCGCAGGGCTCGAAGCAGGGGCAGACGATTATCTCGCCAAGCCATTCGAGCCGCGCGAACTGGTTTTGCGTCTGAACGCAATTCTGCGCCGCACATCGGCCGGTAAATTCGCCGCCGCAAAGCCGTTCAAAATTGGCCGCTGGCGCTTCGATCCGGATCTTGGTGAGTTACAAGACGGCAGTGAAATATTGCAACTGACCGCCTCAGAAAGCACGTTGATCCAGGCGCTCGCCGCGCATACCGGGCAGCCGGTTTCACGCGATGAATTGGCACGCGCATGCGGCCTGAATGCGGGCGAACGCACCATCGATGTGCAGGTAACGAGATTGCGCCGCAAACTGGAGGAAAACACCAGGATCCCGCGCATACTGCAGACTGTGCGTGGCAAGGGCTATCTCCTGCGGGTGGAGGCGCTTTGACAAAATTCTCTCTCAAACCTTTTTTACCGCGCAGCTTGTTAGGCCGTTCGCTCCTGATTTTGGTGACGCCTGTCATTCTTGTGCAGGTGATTGCCACTTATATATTCTTCGACCGGCTCTGGAGCAATATGTCTGCGCGTTTGTCCTACGCGGTCGCCGGTGAGATAGCCCTCGTCGCAGAATTGATCGAAGACAGTAGAGGCACCCAGGAATTTCAAAATATCATCGGTTACAGCGCGCAGAATCTGGACCTTCTGGTGCGGTTCGAGCCGGATACACTCCTGGCAGAAGATGTGGATTCCAAGAAGAATTTATTCTGGGAATCTATTGTTGAGGAAACGCTCAATCGTGAACTTGAAACTGTCCTGCGCCGCCCGTTTCATCTCGATGTGAATTTCGATAAAAAATGGACTCATGTTTTCGTGCAGCTGAATAACGGCGTCATGGAAATTTCCCTGCCGCAACGCAGGCTTTTTTCCTCGTCGGGCTATATTTTCCTGCTGTGGATGACAGGTTCATCCGCGATTTTGCTGGTTGTCGCCATTATTTTCATGCGCAACCAGGTGCGGCCCATCCGTAAACTGGCCGCCGCTGCTGAGCGTTTCGGCAAGGGCCGTGACGTCCAGTTTTTTAAACCCGAAGGCGCCCGCGAAGTCCGCCAGGCCGCCCAGGCTTTCATCGACATGCATAAGCGCATAAAGCGCCAGATCGAACAACGCACCACCATGCTGGCCGGCGTTTCGCATGATCTGCGCACGCCGTTAACGCGGCTGAAATTAGAGCTCGCTTTGCTGCCGGAACGGGACGATGTGAAAGCTATGCAGGGCGACATTCTTGAAATGGAGCGTATGATTGAAGGCTATCTGGATTTTGTCCGCGGCGCGGGCGATGAAGAGATGATGCTGGCCGATATCAACGCCATGCTGGACAAGATAGCATCGGGCGCCGCGCGGCAGGGTTTTGCCGTTACGGTCGAGCATGGCGGTAATATTCACCTGACAGCGCGGCCGCTGGCGCTTGAGCGCTGCCATGTAAATATCGTCGATAATGCCGGTCAATACGCGAAAAATATTGACAATTCATCGCAAAAAACGGCCAGCCACGTCAAGATTTTTATCGATGATGATGGTCCCGGCATCCCGGAGCATCTGCAGGAAGACGTGTTCCGTCCTTTCTACCGTGTCGATAGCTCGCGCAATGCGGCCTCGGGCGGAGTCGGTCTCGGCCTTCCTATAGCGATGGATATTATTCACGGGCACGGCGGTAAAATAAAACTCGGAAAAAGCCCTTTAGGCGGCCTGCGCGTGGCGATCAACCTGCCGCTTTAATAAAGCCGGCCGCCATTCGGCACTTTTTTATCCGGCGCAATCAGGACCACGTGCTTGTTTTCATCCGGGAAGCCGAGCGTCAGCATTTCCGACATAAAAGGCCCGATCTGCTTGGGCAGAAAATTAACAACGGCGGCAACCTGACGCCCGACCAGCTCTTCGGCCTTGTAATTCTGCGTAACCTGGGCTGAAGTTTTGCGCGTGCCGATCCCGCGGCCGAAATCTATAACCAGTTTGTAAGCTGGGGTGCGTGCTTCGGGGAACGGTTCGACCGTGATAATAGTGCCGACCCGGACGTCCACTTTCAGAAAATCATCATAAGAAATCATGCGTTTTTTATACAATAATCCGAAGGCACAGGCGAGTTTTTGTCTTTTTTATTATTCATAATAAAGTTTTTAGCGGCAAGAAACCCAATATTAGCAACTTATTAACCGCCTTCAGGCATTTTGGAGGAAGGAGTATCTGCGCTATCAGACACTTAACCACCATCCCGGTTTAAATTTAAAATGCGCGCGTCGATTAAAAAACAGGAAAAATTTTTCAGCTCTGGTTTGCCGGAAGTTCTTTTCCTGTGTACCGGCGTCCTGCTGAGCTGTTTTACTTTTATAAAAGTAAATATCGCCGTTCAGCATTTCACTAAAACAGAATATGACCGCATGTCGGAAAATATTGTTCTCACAGTTTCCGATGACATGCGTGAACTTGAAACCGCGGCCGGGACGATGTCCACACTTATCCGGTTCTCGCAGGGTGAAAAACAGGAACAGGCCTTCCGCGAGATCCGCGCCAGCGGGCTGCCTGAAAAACATTTCGACCAGATCGGCTGGATCCGAGAGGAAACGCCGGGCCACTGGGTTTTCAGCAATATCTATTCGATCGAAAACCGCGCCGGGCAAACCGAAAGCTACGAAATAAAGCCTGATAATGCCCTTGTATCCTACCTTGAAAAATCCTACCCGGTCGCCAGCGAGGAAATAAAAGTCCTGACCGGTCCTGAATTTTTCAGGAAAAAATCTCTCTCTTTAAAGGGGGATGTGAAGGCGCAGCCTCTTGCGCTGATCAAGCCGCTCCAGGCTGGCAGTGACGGGCAGGGCTTTTTGATCACCGTCAGCAATGCCGCCCGGGTTCTCGATACGGGCTGGCTCTCCAATAACGAATTTATATCTTCGGTGCGGATCCGCGATACGGCGACGGGTAATGAAATGTACCGCTTTGGCAAAGAAGAACCCACTTCGTACATATCGGACACGGACAATGAAAACGCCAGTCAGGTCTACGAAGTTTCCTTCGGCGACAAGCACTGGGAAGTCAGAACGGATTACGTGCGCGGAAAAACGGCAGCATTTCTTGAAAACATGTCTTTTGCCATGCTGGGGCTGAGCTTTTTACTCACGCTGGTCGGGACATTCTACCTGGCCGGCCGCAGCCGCCAGCGTGTCCACAGCAAGCGCATGGAAAGCACCATTGAAAATAAAAACCGTGAACTTCAAAAAGAAGCTGCGCGTCGTGAGGCTTTGAACCAGGTACTCTCTAAATCCGAACGCGAAAACCGCACGCTGATCGATTCTGTTACGGATATTATCTTTGAAACCGATACAGCCGGCACGATCCTGTTTCTCAACACGACGTGGCAGAAAATCACCGGGTTTAAACGCGAGCAATCCGAGGGCGCCGACCTTATAAAAATGCTTTACCCGCAGGATCAGGACAAGCAGCACAAGGATTTCCAGCTTTTTATCAGCGGTCAGAAAAAGGCTTACCGCACTTTCACCCGTCTTAGAACATCAGATGGCACATTCCGCGCCGTCGAACTCGCTTTCTCCATGATTCGCCGCGATGAAAATAATAATCTGCGCGTTGTCGGAACGATTACGGATGTCGAGGAACGGCGCCGCGCTGAACGCGCGCTGAGTGAAGCGGAAAAGAAATACCGCGCTATCGTTGATAACGCCGCGGGCGGGATTTTCCAGCTAACGCCGGAGGGATTATATTTAAGTGCCAACCCGGCCTTTGCGCGCATCCTTGGCTATGAATCACCCGAAGAGCTCTTGCACAAGGTTAAAAACGCCAACGAGTCGGTTTATTTTAACGCCCGTGAGCGCCAGATTTTTGTCAAAGAACTGGAGATGAGCGGGCATATCAGCAATTATGAAACGCAGGTCCTGCGCAAAAACGGCAGCCGTATCTGGGTGAACGAAAATATCCGCGCCGTACGCGATGACGCTGGCATAACTTTATTTTATGAGGGAAGCATCGAGGATATAACGCAGCGTAAGGAATCTGAAATTGAACTGCGCGAAGCCAAAATCCGTTCCGACCTTGCCAATCGCGCAAAATCCGAATTCCTTGCCAATATGAGCCATGAATTGCGCACACCTTTAAACTCGATTATCGGTTTCTCCGAAATCATCAAAAATGAAATTTTCGGAAAAATTGAACAGGACTCCTACAAGGATTACGCCAAGGATATTCACCAAAGCGGCAAAAATCTTCTACGGGTTATCAACGAGATTCTCGATATTTCCAAAATCGAAGCCGGCGATCGCAAGCTGAATGACCAGGTGATCAATATAAAAAACACGATCGATGCATGCCTCGCGTTGCTTGGTAGCAAGGCCGAGGCCAATATGGTTACGGTTTCCAACAATCTGAAAGATCTGCCGAACCTGCTCGGCGAGGAAAAATCTCTGAAGCAGATTATTATGAACCTGCTTTCAAACGCGATTAAATTTACGCCACAAGGCGGCCGCGTCACCATCAGTAATGATATAACCAAGGAGGGTGGCCTCCAGTTGTGCTTCAGCGACACCGGTATCGGCCTCGAGGAATTTGAAATCGCGAAGGCGCTTTCGCCGTTCGGTCAGCTCAATAATAGCCTGGGCCGCAGCACGGGCGGGTCCGGTCTCGGTCTGACGCTCGCCAACGCGCTGGTCAAGATGCATGGCGGTAAGCTGGAAATTTTCTCGCAAAAGGGAATTGGTACAACCGTCACGGTCCTCTTCCCGGCGGATCGGACCATGAACCCGGATACAAAAGCGCCCCGCCGCGAAGATATAGAGTCGGGCAATAAAGAAATTACCTGAGTGCGGCCTGGTTCAGCAGTTTTTCCGCTTCCGCCTGAGGCATCTTCAGAATTTTTTGCAAAATATCATAGGAAAATCCCGCTTGCGCCATCTGCGCCATTATTTTTTGCGGATCCGCGTTTTCGGTTTGGCTGAATGGGCCGATTTTTTTCTTGCGGGCAAAAATAAGCGCCGAAAAAAAATCACCTTCCCCCTCATAAACACTCTGGTCATGATCCGTGATATTTGCCGTGACCATATCCTCCTTAAGTCCGCGGTGACGAAGTTTATCCGTAATAAAGCGCTTTGATTTTCCGCGCGCACGCAGGGATTTCACCATGGCGCGCGTATAGGCCAGGTCATCAAGCAATCCGCTGCGCTCGAACGTATCGGCCAACTGGCGCACGAGCGCCGCGCAGGGCTGCGCATCCTGATCCGGATGCTCACGCAGCGATTTGTCAACCTTACGCATCATCACGCTTTCAAAATGACGGCGGCTCGCGGAAAAACGCTGCAGGTAATACAGCCCGGTATTATGGAGGTAGTCGGCACTGATTTTCTGCGCCGCGCGCTTCTTTTTGGCCGGTTTTTTGGCAACTTTGTCTGTGGAGGTCTTGAAATTCATCGTGTCATTTTGCATGTTAATTCCTGGCGTGAATTCTATAAGCTTTTCATGGTAGAATAAACAATGACGTTCGAAATACCGGGTATTGATTCCGGCCAGGATAATAAAAGATGGGGTGCGGCGGATGATAACGTCGTCCAGACTTTCCAGATAGAAACCTCGCAGGTGCGCGGCCGCCTGATCCGGCTGGGCAGAGTGCTGGACGATATCCTTCAGCCGCATGGCTACCCCGCGCCCGTGGCGCAGCTGGTCGCCGAGACCGTGACGCTGGCGCTGCTGCTGTCCTCGATGCTCAAGTACGAGGGGATTTTTACGCTCCAGACTAAGGGTGATGGGCCCGTATCAATGCTGGTGGCGGATGTCACGACGGGCGGCGACGTGCGCGCCTGCGCAAAATTTGACGCCGATAAATTCGCCGTCATTGAAAAACAGGTTTCCATCAACCGCAAGACCGAGAGCGAGCAGAACCTGCTCGTTCAATATCTGGGACAGGGCTATATTGCTTTCACGGTAGACCAGGGCAATAACAACGAGCGCTACCAGGGCATCGTCGAACTGAAAGGCGCATCGCTCGCCGATTGCGTGCATCATTATTTCAACCAGTCGGAGCAAATCACGACAGGTATTAAAATGGCCGTCCGCCAGCGCAACAATAAATGGCGCGCTGGCGGCATCATGATCCAGCGCCTGCCCGGCGAGGACGGCCAGGTGCGCGAGGATCAGTGGGATCACGCCACGGCGCTTGTAAATACCTGCAAGACGGATGAGTTTCTGGACCCCGATCTTCATTCCAATGAATTGCTGGTGCGGCTTTTCCATGAAGATGGTGTCCGCGTTTTCACGCCGGCAAACGTGCGCAAGAATTGCCGTTGTAATACATGTAAGATCGAAAAAGTCCTTCTCGGTATGTCAAAAGATAATATCGAATATTTATCCGATGAAGGCATCATCGCCATGGACTGCGAATTTTGTAACGCGCATTATACGTTCGAGACAAAGGATATCCTTTCAAGGTTAAAACAGGCAGGGCCTGAGAAAGAGACCTGACATGAGACTCTCCCGCCTTGCGCTGCTGATGCTTTCAATACTGCCCCTGGCTTGTGCTTCAATTCCACACCCTGAAGGCAAGCCGATGCCGGCTTTGAATTTCAGCGCCCTGCAACCCATACCGGTGAAGGTTGGAAGAATTGAAGTCATCGACAGCAGTCCCCTAAAATCAGCCGATTTCATCGTGCCCCCTGAGCAAACTCTGCGCGACTATCTGAATGCGCGCTTTTCCGCACAAGGCTCCCAGGACGCACTGCGCGCGCGCATCACCAGCGCCACCGTCACATCGGCCGAGAAAAAGGCGGAAGGCGTCGGAAAATACCTGGATGTCGCCGGACATAATGTTTACCGGATCGATATAGGCGTAACGCTGGAGCATGTAACGGATACGGGCCAGATTCTTTATTCCCGCGGCCTGAAAGCCACCCGCACCATGAGCATCACAGAGCATGCCTCCGTGGCCGAGCGTGAGAAGCACCAGTTCCGGGGCATGGAAGAGATGTTCTCCGAGCTTGATGCGCGCATCACCGAAATTGTTCTGGGCGGTATGAAACTGGGCCAATAAAAAAGCCGGGATGAAAATCCCGGCTTTTTGTTTTCGGTAACCTTCGATTAATTGAAGGAGATATTCACGCGGCGGTTCGACGGCTCGCGGACATTGTCCGGTGTCGGAACCAGCAGCTCATTCTCACCTCTCGCAGATGCCTGGATCAGGCCGGCCGGTACGCCGCGCTCGATCAGGGCAGCCTTTACAGCTTCCGCGCGTCTCATCGACAGGCGGTCGTTGTAATCAGCCGGGCCGGATGTATCGGCATGGCCGACAATCACGATCGCTGCAGGCGGGTTGGCTTTAACTTCATTCGCCACGACATCCAGGATGCTCATCGCGCTGGAGGTCAGCGTCGATTGATCCCAGTCGAAGAACACGAGGTACATCGCGTTCTCGGCCTTCATAGGTGCGCCCGGATCAACGTTATATTCGTTGGCCACGGTCTGCACGGTTTGTGCGGGCATCGGTGCGGCAGCAACTGGCAGACCGGCTTCCAGTTCCTGCATGGCAGCCATGTATTCACCTTTGCAGGTTGGTGCAGCGCCCTGGTTCCACGTTTCTTCCTGTTGCTCAATCCAGCAGTCGAACTTGGCTTGCACGCGTGCGGAAAGCTGCGGAGCGGTTTCACGCGCGCCGCGGTCGAATGCGGAAATGATACGTGAGCGTTCCATGCTCAGTTCGTGCAGATAATCTTCGCGGATATTCCAGTCGGCAATCGGCTCCGGCAGAACCGTCAGGCCTTCAGCAGCCGAGAGTCCCTTGCGGGCAAAGTGCAGGGCATCCGGATAATCATGCGTGTTCTTATGCTCGTTATCCGAATAGGCTTTGTATTCTGCGGCCAGGGCCTGCGTAAAGGGGCTGCCGACAGCGCTTGCGCTTTGCATGCTGTTCAGTTCCTTGGCTTCGAATTGCGTGCAGGCGGATAAGGCGAGCGCGCCGAGAACGAGTGTGAAATTAAGCAGAGCTTTCATTGATGACTCCTGACTAGATCCTGCTGTGTACATAATAATAGAGTTGTTTTAATAGTCTAAAGCCGAATTGTAAAGACAAGTTCCTCATACATATCAATTTTTTGTTGCTTGATCGGAACCGGGGTAGGGAAAGGCCGAAATATCGGACGGGCGCGGAAACTGCAGATAACTCACAGGAAATACACGAAAAATGCTTGACTTTAAGGACGGAAAACACCAATTCTTCGCTCCCGGATCTGCAGGGGGTGGACTAAACAGGCAGGCCCGGAAATATCCGGCAATCCCTAGGTTTTCGAGGAGTTACCAATAAGTATGAGTACAATTATGAACGCGGGAGCCGTCCTGGCTGTCCTGGCGGCCGGCGGCCTGCACGAAAACGACCTGATGGAAACACAAAAAGCCGTCCGGAAAACCGGCATCAAACTCAAAATTGTCAGCATGGACCAGGGACTGCTCAGCAGCTGGAATGCACAAGGATGGGGTCTTAGCTTCGCAGTGGATACAATCCTCAACCAGGCGCTGGCGGCGGATTACGCAGCGCTCCTTATTCCCGGCGGCAAGCGCAGCATCAATAAACTGAAATTGACAGCACATACAAAGCGTTTCATCAGCGGCTTCATCGATAACGGCAAGCCGGTCATAGCGATCGACGAAGGCGTCGACCTGCTGGCTTTCTCGGAAAAAATTACAGGACGTGTCGTATCCGCCCCTGAATCGCTGAAAGCCACACTTGAAACGGCAGGTGCAGAAGTGACGGACACGGGAATAGAGCAGGACGCCAACCTGATGACGGTTGCAACCGCCCGCGGGCCGGATCTTGCTTTGGCTCCTGCTATTGCGGACTTCCTTAATGCGAATTTTACTTTGAAGAAAGCGGCCTGAAACTTGGTGCCTTCCCCGCTTTCGCGGGGGTGACAAGATATGATAGATATAATTTATAGGAGAATTTCATGAGTGCAGAATCGGAAAGCATGGCCCGGGAGATTGAAAACGCCCTCGCTTTGCTGAGGAGGCATCTTTGACTGGGATGTCGCGCTCGATAAATTAAGTGAACTAAACGCCCTCAGCGAAAACCCCGAACTCTGGAACAATCCTGAAAAAGCGCAGAAGATTATGCGTGAGCGAACGCACCTCGATCAGCAGATCAATGGCATCCGCGCCATCGAGCAGGAATTGAAAGACAATGTCGAGCTTGTCGCGATGGCGGAAGAAGAGGACGATGCCCGCACTGCGAAGGATGCCCTCGCCGCGCTGGAAAAACTTAAACACGGTATTCAAAAACGCCTGCTCGAAAGCATGCTCTCGGGTGAAGCCGACGGGCTTGATGCGTACCTGCAGGTGAACGCCGGCGCCGGCGGTACCGAGGCACAGGACTGGGCAGATATAGTCCTGCGTATGTATGTGCGCTGGGCGGAGGCGCACGATCATAAAGTCTCGCTGCTGGAAAAAAGCGATGGTGAAGGCGCGGGCATAAAATCCGCAACGATCAAAATCGAAGGCGTGCAAACCTACGGCTGGCTGAAAAGCGAAACCGGTGTGCATCGTCTTGTCCGTATTTCACCCTTCGATTCCAACGCGCGCCGTCATACCAGCTTCGCCTCCGTCTCAGTCAGCCCGGTCGTCGATAAAAGTATTGAAATCGACATCAACCCGGCGGATTTGCGCACCGACACTTACCGCGCGCAGGGCGCCGGCGGTCAGCACGTCAACAAGACCGAGAGCGCAGTGCGCATCACGCACATCCCGACCAACACGGTCGTCGCCTGCCAGAACGAACGCTCGCAGCACCAGAACCGAGCGCAGGCGATGGACATGCTGAAAGCAAAACTTTATGAGCAGGAACTGAAAAAACGCGAAGACGAAGCCGCAATTTTGCAGGGCGAGAAAACAGATATCGGCTGGGGCCACCAGATCCGCTCCTATGTTCTGCATCCGTACCAGATGATCAAGGATCTGCGCACCGAAGTAGAAACCTCCGACTCTCAAGGCGTTCTGAACGGGAATATCGATATGTTCCTGGAGGCCTCGCTGGCCCGTAAACTTGACCAGAAATCCCGCCGCGAGGGTTAGGGGACTTTTTCGGTATAAGCCTGTTTATAAGAGTTAGAGCCCTTTGACTTGACGGGTGGTTCATGTATTGTCATAGTTGTCAGATTCTCTTTTCCGTCCGGAATATTTTCATGCGTACCCGTCTTCTTTTAACATCTGTAGCCGCCGCTGCCCTGTTCACAGTGGTTGGCGCTTCTGCCGTTGCGCAGCCGGCCGGCTTCTATGAGTCACGCACGCCATGGGCTGTCAGTAAGGTGGCGGGCGATGGTGGTCGCAATTCATATTGCGCCATGGCCAAACAATTCAGCCAGGACGTGATCCTGACGATTGCACGTAACCTGAATGGCGAAAGTTCATTCGCGATCGACTTCCAGGCGCCGCGCCTTCTCCCGACGAGTATTGTAAGCGTTACGCTCGATCCCGGCGCGGGCCAGCAACGCAGTTATAATCTACAGCCCATTTCGTCCAAGGCTCTCGTCGTGCGCCTCGGCAATGACGGGCCCTTCTTTGATGCGATCAAAAAAACCGGGTTCCTGCGTTTTGAAATCGACGATAAATCCTACAGCTTCAACGTTGCGGACATGAATGCGGGCGATATGAAACTCGATGCCTGCATAGCATCCTCCGTGATGCCGGCTGCCGGCGACACCACCCCCTCGATTGCAGCCGCCCCCGCGCCCGCTGTTCAGGGGCAGGCGCTTGCCGATGATTCTTACCGCCAGGAAATAAACGCCCTGCGCGCCAGCATCCATGATCTTCAGGCGCAAAACGCAAAAATGGCAACCGCACCAACGCCCGCACCGGCGCCTGTTGTTGCATCGACACTCACACCCATGCCCGCGCAGGCCACACCTCTATATGCTGCACCTGTTAAAACAGCCACAGCATCGCAGATAAATGCCCAGTCTGCGGCGCCGGTCGTCGATACGCACGTGGTCAATGCCCTCCAGTCTGAAAATACACGCCTGAAAAATGAACTGGCCGGTCTGCAGCAGGTCACGTCACACGCCACGGACCAGATGGCCGCGCTCAGCGTTGAAATCAACCGCCTTAAAACTGAAGGCGCCGGCCTTACAGCACAGCTGGCGGCAAAACAAAACGCGGATGCCGGTATGATGCAGACGGCGCGCGTTGAAATAGAGACTCTCAAGGCTGAAAATGTCCGTCTTTTGACAGGCAGCCAGTCACAGGCCAACGTCGTAGCCGACCTGCAGGCGCAGCTGAAAAATCTTGAACTGCAAAACACGGCGCTTACACAAAAAACAGTGGCAGCCGGACAATTTGCCGAGCGCATGGCCGCGCTTGAAGCCGAAAACAACGCTTTGAAAACTCAAGTGAGCGCCACGCAGGCCGCCGCTGCAGGTCAGCAGGCGGCATCGGCCGATATCGAAAAACTGCGCCGCGAGAATGCCGGGCTGCAGGCGCAGATCAACCAGTTCGAAATGCATAAAACAAATGGCAGCGACCAGCTTAAGGCGCTGGACAGCGAGAACCGCCGCCTGAAGGCGCAGATCTCCCAGATGGAAGGGCAGGTTGCCGAGATTTCGACGTTGCGCCAGGCTGTCGCCCTGATGGCACAGGAAAGCAAGACGCTTGCCATTGTGCGTCAGGATGTTCCCGCCCCGGTTGTTGCGCAGGTTGCGCCCATTCAGGCCGTCAAAGCACCGCAAATAGATATCGGCGCCCTGCAGAATGATATCGTACCGCAGGCCGGCGGCCCGGAGCCAATAATCCTGGCGGACAGCGAAGCGGAAGATCAGGAGCGGTCGCTGATGCAGTCCCTAAATGCGCCCGTACAGGAAGAAGAAAAAATAACCGTGCGCGCGAGCGAAGATCCTTATGCCGTCATTCCGTCTCAGGATAACTTCACCGGCTATGAATTGCATGAAGACAGTGTGATGGAAGAGCAGGCGCCGGTTGTCGCACCTGCCGCGCCCGCGCCATTGGCGGCGACGGATCTTGCAGAGCCTGCAGCCGCCGCAATGGCCGTTGTCCCACCGGCGTTTGAACCGTCGCCTGCTTATGTGCCGCAAACAGTTTCCGCCGTCGATACACCTGGCCTTACCCCTTCGGAGCTGCGCGTGCGCCGTCGCAATAATATGGCCGTTATAGGAAATGCCGCGCTGGCCGCCGCACCTGTACAAATGGAATTACCTTTTGCTGCTGCGCCAATGCCGGTCCCTGTCATGCCGATGCAGGAAGAATTAGCGCGCCCGCCCGTGATGGCTGCCTCGCCACCACCATCAATGCCCGCACAACCGGTTCCGCAGGCCATAGCCGCTGCGCCGCCACCGCCTGCAGCACCTGCACAAGGCGTATATCAGCCGGGTGTTTCGATTCAGACAATTCTCTCGGACGCCGGCATTCTCAATGGCGAGCAGGTTGAACTTGTTTCACAGGCCTCGGATTCTCAGCAGGCTGCATACCAATGGAAGTCGAGCGATGTGTACGGCTCGGCTGTGCAGGAGCCGATGGCGAATGAAAGCGCATTCGATCAACAGGTCAAAGAATATCTTGAAAAAACGCAGGCCCGCTGCACAGGCGAGTTCGCAGTTTCACCGGACGGCACGCAGCAGGTCGGTGATCGCCGCATCGATAGTTACGAGATTGCCTGCATAAGCCCGGATGTGAATTCATCGGCCTCGATCGTCTTCTTCAGTATTGATGGCACATTTACCGCCGTCGCCCATGAATCGCCGACCGCGCAGTTGCAGACAGCCATGGAAATCCGCGACCGTCTGGTTCGTGAAATCAGCGGCTCTTAATAGCAGCGCAACCCCGTTTTTAAAACGGGGTCTCATGAATAAAGACCCCGCCTTGCGACGGGGTTTCGTTATTGGGCCTATTCTTCCGATTTTTTCTCTGATTTTGCAGGTGGCGTGAAATTGCTCATGCCAAACGGCTTGAACATATTCTCCATCGCCCGCTGGAACATCGCCATGTTCTGGCGATTGATCTCATCGAGCGCCGGAACATGGAACATACCGCTCATCGGCTTGATGCCTTCGAATGATTTGTTGATCTGCTCACGCATCTGTTCCTGGTTTTTCACGAACAGGTCGAGCGTGGTTTCGAGATAATTCGGCAGAATCGACTGCACATTATTGCCGTAGAAGCTGATCAGCTGGCGCAGGAAATTCGTCGGCAATAAATTCTCGCCTTCAACGCCGTTGGATTCTTTATCGACGATAATTTGCGCCAGCACAGGGCGCGTGATGTCTTCACCGGTTTTGGCATCGAGCACGATAAAGGCATAACCCTCGCGCACCATCTCGCACAGATCGTCGAGCGTCACGTAGCTGCTGCGTCCGGTGTCATATAGGCGGCGGTTCGCATATTTCTTGATGATCGTTGGTTCATCCTTGCCGCGTTTTTTCTTGACCATTATTATGTCCTTTATAAATTCCTGCTGGGCGGAGTTGCGGTGATTATGCACAAATTTTGTATTTATAGAAGTCCTCAATAGAGCTTTCACTGGACGTCTTTGCATAACATTATTAGAGTGCCCGGCATGACAGCAAATTCGCGCAGAAATTTAAGACCGCTCTCCGCACATATCGGTATGGCGGTGTCATCTTATGCGAATGTATCGGGCGGTATGAAGTTTCCCGGCAAAGTCGAGGAGATGCTGCGTGGCATCCAGGCCTATTACGCCCACCCTTACGAAGCGCCGCCTTTGTCATTCGATGTGCTGTGGCAAAAAGGTACGGTCTCTGTGAAAGCGGTCGCCGGTGCAAAATATAATCCCGCACATCCCGCGATTCTGCTTGTGCCGTCCCTGATCAATTCCGCAAAAATTCTCGATCTCATGCCGGACCGCTCACTGCTGCGCTGGCTGCAGGAAAAATCCGTCAACGCATATTTGCTTGACTGGGGTAATGTCACGGATGATGAAGAACAGAAGGATATGAATGTCCTGATCACGCAGCGCCTCATACCTGCGCTGGAATTCCTGAATAAACAGGCGGGCAGGCCCGTGCACGTGCTGGGCTATTGCATGGGCGGCACCATGCTGGCGGCCGCCGCCACGCTGGCACCGGACAAGATAAAGTCCTTGATCTTCCTCGCCGCGCCTTGGGATTTCCATGCCGGCAGCGGCGCTCTCAAGGCGCGCGTCGAATTCTGGGCGCCGACCATGCTGCCGCTCATCGCGGAAAAAGGACCGCTCTCCGTCGACTGGATCCAGATGCTCTTCGCCTCGCTTGACCCTGTCGGCACTTCGGAAAAATTCGCAAAATTCGCCGCGATGGATCCGGATTCCCCGCAAGCACAACTCTTCGTCGCCGTAGAGGACTGGCTCAATGACGGCGTCGACCTGCCGGGTGCGGTGGCGCATGAATGTATTCATGGCTGGTTCTTTGAAAACAAACCTCCACACGGCACATGGAATATCGGCAGTGCTTCCATAAAACCCGGCGCTATAAAATGCCCGGCGCTTGTCATCGCCTCGACCAAAGACCGGCTGGTGGAATATGACAGCGCTGCTGCGCTGCAAAAATTCATAGGCAATACGAAAATTATCAACCCGGAATGCGGCCATATCGGCATGATCGCAGGCGACAAGGCGGTTTCCAAAGTCTGGGAATCCGTGAAGGACTGGCTGGGTGTATAAACGCATCCTGATTTGCATCAGGATGCGCATTGAGATAGATTTCCGCATTTACAAAACGGAGTTAAAACGTGGCTGAAGATCCTGTTGTTATTGTTTCCGCAAAAAGAACCGCCATCGGCAATCTTGGCGGCGCGCTCAGCAGCATGCCCGCGCATGAGCTCGGCAAAATCGTTATTCAGGGCGCGCTGGCGGATGCGGGCATAAAACCGGACGAGGTTGATGAAGTGATTATGGGGCAGGTGCTCACGGCCAATGCGGGCCAGAACCCGGCGCGGCAGGCCTCGCTCGGTGCAGGAATTCCAAAGGAAGTGCCCGCCATGACCATCAACCAGGTCTGTGGATCGGGTTTGCGCGCCGTGGCGCTCGGCATGCAGGCGATCCTGAACGGCGATGCCAGTATCGTCGTTGCAGGCGGGCAGGAAAATATGAGCCTCTCTCCGCACGCGGTGCATATGCGCGATGGCGTCAGGTTCGGCAATGTCGAAATGAAAGATACGATGATCCGTGATGGTTTGTGGGATATTTTCAACGACTACCATATGGGCGTCACAGCGGAGAATATAGCCGAGAAATTCTCCATCAGCCGTGAGGCACAGGATGAATTGGCGGCCGGTTCGCAGCAGCGCGCGGAAAAATCCATTGCTGCCGGAAAATTCAAAACTGAAATCGTGCCCGTCACCGTCAAAGGCAAAAAAGAAGACGTAATTGTCGAAAAAGACGAATTCCCGCGCAACGGCGTGACCGCCGATGCGCTCTCCAAGCTGCGCCCCGCCTTTAAAAAGGAAGGCACCGTCACGGCGGCCAATGCGTCCGGCATTAATGACGGCGCCGCGGTGCTTGTATTAATGCGCGCCAGCAAAGCCAAAAAACGCGGGCTCAAGCCGTTCGCAAAAATCAAATCATGGGCCAGTGTCGGTGTCGACCCGGCTGTAATGGGCACCGGACCGATACCGGCTTCAAAAAAAGCCCTCGAAAAAGCCGGGTGGAAAGTTTCCGACCTCGATCTCGTGGAATCGAATGAGGCCTTCGCGGCGCAGGCCTGTTGCGTGCTGAAGGAAATGAATTTCGATCCAGCGAAAACCAACGTCAATGGCGGCGCGATCGCGCTGGGTCACCCGATTGGCGCGTCGGGCGCACGTATTCTCACCACGCTTCTGCACGAACTCTCGCGCACCAATGGCAAAAAAGGCCTCGCGACACTCTGTATTGGCGGCGGCATGGGTATCGCGCTCTGCGTTGAGCGCGACGATACGATGGAATGGAAAAAGGTGGCCTGATGACACAAGTTGCAATCATCACTGGCGGCACACGCGGTATCGGGCTTGCGATTTCCAAGGCGCTGGTCGAGGACGGCATGAAACTCGCCGCCATTTTCTACGGCGACGAGGAAGCCGCCGAGCGCTTTCGCCATGAAACGGGACAGATGGCCGTGAAATACGACGTTGCCGATTTTGAGGCCTGCGAAGAAGCGGTCAAGGAAATCCAATCCCGCGTCGGGCCCGCCGATGTGCTCGTTAACAATGCGGGCGTTACACGCGATGGCATGCTCCACAAGATGCCGCGCGAGAACTGGGATTGGGTGATCAACATTAATCTCGGCTCCTGCTTTAATATGTGCCGCGTGGTTGTGCCGGGCATGCGCGAGCGCGGCTATGGCCGCATCATCAATATCAGCTCCATCAACGCGCAGAAGGGGCAGGTCGGTCAGACCAACTATTCCGCGGCAAAGGCCGGCATGATCGGTTTTACAAAAGCGCTGGCGCTGGAATCCGCGAACAAGGGCATCACCGTCAATGTCATCTGCCCGGGCTATATAGAGACAGACATGACCGGCTCCATGCGCCCGGAAGTTCTAAGCCAGATTGTCGACCAGATTCCAACAGGCCGTATGGGCCAGCCGGAGGAAATTGCGGCGCTGGTCTCTTTCCTGACTTCGGAAAAGGCCGGATTTATCACCGGGACCACACTGGCGGCCAATGGCGGGCAGTATTTGTCCTGAAAACCGTTCTTTAATGCGTTGATTTTAAAAATTATAATCCAGATCCTTCATTTCGTTCGATGATTTTCTTATTTTTGATTTTGTCTGGCTCATTATGTCTCCTTAACAGTTCGTTCGCCGGTTTTTTTGTTTTGCATTGTCTATCGTCATCGCGAGCGAACAGCGTAAGCGTGGCGATCCAGAAGCCACAATAACCATTCTGGATTGCCACGTCGGCCTTTCAGGCCTCCTCGCAATGACGGCTGAAAATATTTTAAATGTTTTATAGTTTTTTGTCAAGGAAAATATTCCTAAAAATATGAGAATCCCGCTATTAATCTGTTGCTTTCTGGACAGTACGGCCCATGTCTTCGTATAACAAAGCCCTACTCAATTCTACAGTCCTGGAGACCACCCGTGAAAAAACGCGTCCTTATTGCCATCCCTGTTATTCTTGTCACGCTACTGGCCGTGCTGCTGGTTGCGCCGAATTTCATAAATTGGGAACAATACCGCGCGCAGGCACAAGCCCAGATCAAGGCCGCTACCGGCCATGATGTCACCATAAACGGTGATTTCGGCGTCGCGTTCCTCCCCATGCCGCATGCTTATATAGGGGATGTCTCCATAGCCGCGCCGGCCGGCTCTAAAATTGAAAAGCTCCTGACAATGAAACGCGCCGATGTCTATGTCGCGCTCGGACCGCTGCTCTCGAAGAAAGTTGAATTCTCCTCGATCAAACTGGTTGAGCCCGTAATCGGCCTGCAGATCTTCGAAGACGGCCGCCAGAACTGGATGACGCCGGAGCTGGAAAAACTCACGGCGAAGGATACTGACGGCGCAGTTAAAACCCCGACCACGAGCATTTCGTTCAAAGACATATCAATCGAGAAGGGCAGTTTCGCTTATCTCAATAAATCCGCCGCGCCGATGATTGTCACGAATATCAATGCGGATCTTTCTGCCGACACGCTTAAGGGTCCATTCACGATTAAAGGCGAGATCGCCTATAACAAGCAGGAAATCGAATTTGACGGACGCGTAGGCGAAATGGTTGAAGGCAAACCCTTTAAGCTGCAGGGCGATGCTCACATTGAACCAAATGACATAAGTGTTGAATTTGCCGGCGTCGCGCAACAGGGTGAAGAATTCACCGCGCAAGGTGAAACGGCCATCAATATTGAATCCCTGAAAGCAGCCAGCGGTGGAAAAATGTCCGCTGATGCCGGCGGTGCAACCATAAAGGGCATGTTGACTGCCACGCCGGGCCGCGCGGATTTCAAAAATGCTATCTTCAATCTGGCTGGCAATGAGTTGGCCGGGAATCTTTCGGTTGCCTTTTCGCCATTGAATGTCGCAGGGCGCGTGCAGGGTCCGATTCAGGATATCCCGCAAACGCTCCAGCTCTTGACCGGCAATAATGACATCAACGTGCCGCCTTCGTGGAAACAGGGCGTCATTGATCTCACTGTTGAAACCGGCGCGGATAATATTATCCGCCTCAAGGAAAGCAGTGCCAAACTGGGCGATACCAACATGACCATTGCTGGCCTTTTTAACCCGCGCCAAGGCAAGCCGCTGGTCGCGCTCGACATCGCCGCCGACAAGATGGACTTCGACACTCTGCAGGGGAAATCCGCTGACGCGAAAAAAGGCGATCTGAAGGAAACGCTTAAATCCGTTAATGTGCCGTATGATCTGGATTTCGATCTCGGCGTGCAGCAGGCGAAACTGCAGGGCCACACGATCAAGGGCCTGCTCGCGCAAGGCTCTCTGATTGGCAAAACTCTCAAACTCACCAATCTTTCGGCGCAGGATTTCGAAGGCTCGTCTTTCAAGATCAACGGCGCGGTGCAGGACCTGAATGCGCTGACCGGGATCGACATGAATGTCGCCGGCCAGTCGAGCGATATTAAAGCCGTGGCCGAACTTGCCAGGCTGGATGTCAGCGCGCTGCCGAAGGACCTGAAATCTGCCAGCATGTCGGCGCGCCTGACCGGCAATACCAATGCATTAAACGTGAACGCTGCCATTAAGGCCATGAACGGCGAACTCGCCGCCAAAGGCAATGTCAGTGACCCGCTTGGCAAACTCAATATCGACAATCTCCACATTGATGTGAAGCACAGCAACCTGGCGCAGGCTATGCGCATTTTCGCCCCGGACGCGCCGGACTATGTTTCGTGGCACAAACCCCTGAGCTTTTCTGCCGATGTAAAAACGGAAGGAAAAGTCCACAAGCTCAATAACATGAAGGGTGATCTCGCGGGCGCAGCGCTCACCGGCGATCTCTCGCTCGACAAGAGCGGTTCCAAACCCGTCATTAAAGGCGATCTCACCTTCGGTAATCTCGTCATGATCTCCGCAAATTCCACCGCCGCGAAAGGCACGGGCGCGGGCGGACCGAAATGGACCAGCACGCCGATCAATTCCGCGTGGATGCATGCGTTTAACGCCGATCTTTCCATCAAGGCCAGCGCGATGACCTATGAAACATGGAACCTGCAGAACCCGGTCCTGAAATTCAGCGTCAATGACGGCACGGTGAAAATCAGCCAACTGAGCAGCGATATTTACGGTGGTAAAATGGCCGTCAACGCCACGCTCAACTCTCCCGCGGGCGGCAAGGATGCTATCGATGCGGATGGCTCCGCCAAATTCACCAGCGTCCGCGTCGAGGATCTCGTGAAATCCCTCGCCGGGAATTTCATCATCAAGGGCACAGGCGATGTGAACATGGAAACATCGATTAAAACCTCC
>JBQTJN010000021.1:0-11158 GCA_052387095.1 Alphaproteobacteria bacterium | reverse complement strand
GGCCGAAACAACTCACACAGAATGCATCGCTTTCCATCGATGCGGCGACGCGGCGGAATTTAGAGCTTACGCGGACCATGACCGGCGAGCGCACGGGCAGTTTGCTTGATTGTATCGACCGCAGCGTCACGGGGCCCGGCGCGCGTTTGTTGCAGAGTTTTCTGTCCGAACCCCTCGCCGATCTTGAACATATCAACGCCCGCCTTAACCGCGTTGAATTGCTGTTGAATAACACGCGTCTGCGGGAATCTCTGCGGGGTCGCCTCACCGCGATGCCGGACATGGAGCGCGCGCTGTCGCGTCTTTCCCTGCAACGCGGGGGCCCACGCGATCTCTGTATGATCCGCGCCGGTTTGAAACAAGTCGAGATTTTACGCGCGCTTTTGCAAAATGATGAGCAGGCGAAAACTGTTTTAAGCGATTTGATCGCGGCGATGAAAGATATTCCCGCCATTACTGCCCTGCTCGATCATCTTAAACAGGCTCTTGCCGACGACGCACCCTTCCTTGCGCGCGATGGCGGGTTCATCAAACAGGGCCACAACGCGAAGTTGGATGAACTCAAAAGCTTACGCGATGAAAGCCGCCGCCTGATCGCGGGATTGCAAAGCAAATACCAGAAAGTCTCCGGCATCGATTCTTTAAAAATAAAATTCAATAATGTGCTGGGATATTTTATCGAGGTACCAGCCAAACGCGCCGACGGGCTGATGCGTAATGACGGACCGTTCATTCACCGCCAGACGACTACGAATGGTGTGCGTTTTACCACGACAGAGCTGGCCGAGCTGGAGCGCGATATTCTCTCGGCGGCCGATAAATCGCTCGCGCTGGAGATGGAGATTTTTGAAGCACTCTCTGCCGAATGCATCGGATGTTCGGAGGATATAGCATCCCGCGCCCGCGCCATTGCCGCGATCGATGTCTCGGCCGCGCTGGGCGAACTCGCCGCGGACCAGAATTACACACGGCCTTTGCTCGACGCATCGCTCACCTTCGACATCAAGGACGGGCGGCATCCCGTAGTCGAGCAGGCGTTGAAAAAACAGGCCGAGAATTTCGTCGCGAATGATTGTGACCTTAGACCTGCGCAGCGTCTATGGCTGCTGACCGGCCCGAACATGGCCGGAAAATCCACGTATTTGCGCCAGAACGCGCTGATCACTATTCTCGCGCAGATGGGTTCGTTCGTACCTGCGGCTTCTGCCCATATCGGCCTCGTCGACCGGATTTTCAGCCGTGTCGGCGCGGCGGATGACCTCGCGCGCGGGCGCTCCACATTTATGGTCGAGATGGTGGAAACCGCTGCGATCCTTAATCAAGCCACGGAGCGTTCGCTTGTTATTCTCGATGAAATCGGGCGCGGCACGGCGACGTTCGACGGGCTTTCGATTGCGTGGGCTTGCGTCGAACATCTGCATGAGGCCAACAAATGCCGCGGCCTGTTCGCAACGCATTATCATGAGCTCACCGCTCTCACTTCGAAACTTCTTTCGCTCTCCTGTCACGCGATGCAGGTGAAGGAATGGAAAGGCGATATTATTTTCCTGCACAGCGTCGCGGCGGGCAATGCCGACAAATCCTACGGCATTCATGTGGGCAAGCTGGCGGGGTTGCCTGCGTCCGTGCTCGCTCGTGCGCAGGATGTGCTCGATTTGCTGCAGAAAAAAGACCATGGCGGCGATCTCATGCGCATGGCGGGCGATTTACCGCTCTTTACCGCCCGCGCCGAAACGCCCAAAGCCCCGTCCGCGCTGGAGCAGAAGCTCGCTGCCCTGAACCTGGATGCACTCAGCCCCAAAGAGGCGCTGGATTTGCTTTATGAATTAAAACGGTTATATTCCGGGAGCTGATTTTTTCGAGCAGGCATGGACAGGTGACCGAGTGGTTGAAGGTACCAGTCTCGAAAACTGGCAAAGGCGCAAGCCTTTCGAGGGTTCGAATCCCTCCCTGTCCGCCATTTAGTCTGGCTTTCGTCCAATTGCTGAGAATAAATGCTGGAATGGCCGCGTTTATGGGCGGTTTTGCGCATCCTCTTTTACAACCTAACTTCTGAGAACGGCGCAATCGCCCCCGAACAGGCGTTTTTCTCAGAAGCCTCTTTTTCGAGTTGGGTTAGATTGCGCGGAAGCTTTGCTTGACGTATTTAAGGATGTGGGTTGCCGAGAAACCTTCCCGGTCGGCAATGGCTTGGAGCGTCATGCCGTAAAGTACTCTTCGGGCCAAATGATAGAGCAAGGTCTGGCGGGAGTCTTTATTTTGGGCTGCCGGTGATCCCTACTTAGTTCGAAATTAAAAAAATATACATAATACCCAAGTCGAGTAGAACCCAAGTTTAGTATTGACAAAGAAAAAAGATTTTACTAAAAATGGTTTTTTATAATATTTGGGGTATTTTAAATGCTAGATAAAACAGTAATAAGTACAGACGAATTGTGTGAGAAGCTTAAAGAAAAGGTTCTCTCTAAAGGTAAAAGAATTGATTACACCTCGGAGAGCTACAATAACGGTTTGGCGGCTAACGGTGCATATCCCGACTTTGGCGATGATTGCAAAGAAGTTTTCGAACTCACATTAAAAGGTGGTCTGACTTTGATTTTCGCCAAGAAAAGCGGATCGAATAATTGCAGGAGCTATGATAGCAGCTATGCAAGTGAAAGTATACAAGTGAATGAGGGCGAAAAAGTGGTGGCGACTGCTTCTCATAGTTTATACTCGCATACAAAATATTTTACAGGCCGGTATGAAACTTACGCAGGAGAAAAAAGCGAGGGAAGACAACCATGGAAAGTTTCGTCAGGTGAATTGCCTGCAGAGCTTGTTACGCAGTTAGGGCTTTAAAATTAATTTGAAAGGAAGTCCATTTAATACTCTAAACTTTCTAAAGTTAATTAGTGAGCAATCACCGATAACCTTTAAATTGATAGAATTGAAAGTGGGAAATAACTTTAGAGAATAGTTCGCAGTAGACTGTCTCCACCGCCATTTAGTCTGGCTTTCGTCCAACTGCTGAGAATAAATGCTGGAATGGCCGCGTTTATGGGCGGTTTTGCGCATTCACTTCTTTAACCAAACTCCAGAGAATTCCGTTACAGCCCGGAAAGAGTCAGATTTCTCAGTGAGCCTGTTTTCAAGTTGGGTTAGATCGTGCGGAGGCTTTACTTGACGTACTTGAGGATGTGGGTGGCGGAGAAGCCTTCTCGGTCGGCAATGGCTTGGAGCGTCATGCCGTTGAAGTGTTCTTCGCGCCAGATAATCCCTTGAATCCATGCTTTAAATTGGCCTGAAGGCAAATCGAATACGTCTGGGTCCTGGGCATCGGCTGGTTCAATAATTAATGCACCCAACTTTGCTCGTCGCGTTTTATATGGCTGTGAAATAATAGTTTTACTTTTTTCCAATTCTAAATCAACGTTCATGTTGCCTTTTATAATATTTTCCAAAGAGAGAAGATTAATTTGAATTTTTAATACATCCGTACCAACGGATACTTTCGTAATAAATTTCTCTACTGCTACATCTAAAGTCTTATATTTACTGGATATGTATTCCAAGTTCCGTCTGGCTTTTTCCACATCCATTCCAAATAAATCTGCTAAATTTTCTATTGTTTTAAACTTCTTAAAAATTGCGTCTTTAACGGCATTTTCAATTTCCTGAGCCGGTAGTCGTGCTAGAATTTCTTTCGGATGGTCACGATATGGATCTCTATAACCATCGCGCTGCAGCAAAAATCGCACTATCGATTAATGATGATATAGATGCGGGCACAGCCGTTGTCGAAGGGATTCAATCTCAGAAACGGGTAATCTATCCTTTTCCACTTGTCCCATCCGAATTGGACCAATAGTCCGTTTGCTCTTAAAATGCTGTTCTCCCTTCATTTTTAAAGATTTGGGGCAGAGTGGTTACCAAATGGCAATCGTTATAATAACAGGTTTAAAAAAAAGAGGGTGGAAGCATGCGGTTTGTGCCAAGAGACGGGGCCGAAGTAATTTTTAAAGCCTCGCATGAAGCAGAGGTGCCGGGCGACGAAAAGATGCCCCATCAAAATGCCCATTTTCTGCTTTTACTTTCCTGGTTTCTCTAGTTTTAATCCCCCAGCATCGCCAGCGCCGATCTACGGTCGCCGGGTTTCAAGCGTAAAAACAATGTGCGCGCCTGCTTGATGTCTCGCTCCGTGCCGGTTTCGGCCGCGGTTTTCAAAGCCACCACCGTCGCATCTTCCGGCTTGAGAATAAAAGCCAGCGCCTTGGCCAGCTTGCCCATCATTTCGCGGTCGATATTCGTTTCGCTCATTGGAATCCCTTCTGAAACCGTTGTCTGGAGAGAATGATATAGCAATAAATCCCGGAAGTTGCTAAAAAAGATCCGGAATTGGCAAAGGCATACCATGCACTTAAGCAAAAGCGCACAAACCGTACAGGCCACCTTACACGGCAAGGGACTTGATTTTCAGGTCGTAGAGCTCGCGGCCAGCACGCGCACGGCCGTCGATGCGGCGAATGCCATCGGCTGCACCGTTGCGCAGATCGGCAAGTCTGTGATTTTCAAAACGGCCAATACAAATCGCCCGGTGCGGGTGATTGCCAGCGGTCCGAGCCGCGTGAGCGAGAAAATTATCGCGGACCATGCCGGCGAAAAAATTGAGAAAGCCGATGCGGATTTCATCCGGGAGGTAACAGGCTTTGCCATTGGCGGCGTATCACCGGTAGGACATGCGCAACCCATCGAACTGGTTTTTATCGATGAAGATTTACTGGCGTTCGAGGAATTGTGGGCCGCAGCCGGCACGTCCAATGCCGTATTTAAACTGCGCGGCGAGGATCTGCAGAAGCTTACACATGGATGCATTGTTAAAGTGAAAGACTGATGGATATTATTCCGCAGCTCTTGGAATATCTTCCTGATTTTCATCCCGGGCATTGATTTTCGCGAGAGGCTTCAGCGCCGGACCGTTAAGAACGCTGCCTTCCGGATCGAAACGCGAACCGTGGCACGGACAATCCCAGCTTTTTTCGGAGCTATTCCACTGCACAACGCAGCCCAGATGCGTGCAGACCGCCGAGCATGAATGCAGCGCGCTAGACTCATCCTTGTAAACAGCGATCTTGGATATGCCGTTGCGCATGATGGCGCCTTCGCCGGGCTGGATATCGGTTGTGCTTTTCGCTTCTGCCGGGGCGATCCAGTCTTTGACCATGCAGATGGCAAAATTGCCGTTCTCCTTTAAATAGGTCGGGGCCGAATGTATATTCTTGCGAGCGGGATCGAATATTTTTTCCCATGGATTGGACCGGCCGGCTATAAGATCGGATATCAGTAACCCAGCAATCGTGCTGTGCGTGATGCCGTTGCCGGAATCGCCCGTGACGATATAAATATTCTTGTTGCCGGGATTGCGGCCGATAAAGGCGATATCATCGACCGGCTCCATAATCTGGCCCGACCAGCGATGCACGACTTCGCCCAGCTGTGAAAAATGCCGGCGGCTCCATTCTTCAAGCCGATAGTAACGTTCCCCGGCATCATGATCCTGCCCTGTTTTGTGGTCCTCGCCGCCGATGATCAGATAGTCCTCATTCGTGCCGCGGGCGAGGCGCGCGTAATGATAAGGATCCTCGAGATCCCACAATAAAAATCCCGGGTAACTGTCTTTCAGAATTTTAAAAGCAAGCACATAGCTCCGGTAAGCCGCCTGCTTGGTGTGCATCTTGACCCAGTCAACCACCGGCGTATGGGTTGCTACAACAATGAATTTTGCGTTGACGCGGAATCCGTCCCTGGTCTTTGCATAAGGGTGCGGCTTTTCGCGTACCTCTACCACGGGCGAATGCGCGAAGATACGGCCCCCGGCATCTTCAAGGGCCCTGGCCATGCCCCACATGTATTTTGCAATGTTAAATGTGGCCTGCTCAGGGAAATGCAAGGCCGGTCCGCCCTTGATCTGCGTTAAGGGAAAATCAGGCAAAAATTTGAGATTTTCAAAACCAGCGCGGTGGTAGGCACCAATTTCTTTTTTCAAATCTTCGTTCTGCTCAGGTTTCATCGCGGTCAGGTAGCCGTCCACCCGTTCGAAATCGCATTCTATATTTTCTTTTGTAACGATCGATTCAATTGTGTCGATAGCCGTGATATGGCTTTGCGCAAAAAGCCTGATATCCTCATTACTGAAGTATTTTTCCAGCGCGCAATAGCCATCGTCAAAAGCCGAGGTAATATGCGCTGTGGTGCGCCCGGTCTCGCCGGAAGCAAGATCCCAAGCATCAAGAATGGCGACCGAGCGTCCTTGTTTCTGAAGGAAATACGCGACACTCAAACCGGCAATACCTGCTCCGACAATACAAACATCAACCTCGATGTTTTCTTTCAACGGTTTAAAAGAAGATTTATTTTTTTCCTCTGCATGCCAGAGAGAAAGGCTTTCCTGTTCGCTGCGTCGCATATGTGTTACTCCTAAATAGAATAACGATTCTGCGCTCCTTTATGTTCCGGATATTGGAATTATGCTATCGGCGGGCCCCGCTTATAGAGAATTTTACATAATTTAGAACTATCTTTGCTGGTGGAGTTTTTTGCTAAGCCCGGTTAAAAGAGCAGCCATGAGCGACACACTTATAAAGACAGATGCGGTAATTATAGGGGCCGGCCCGTGCGGGCTGTTTGCCGTGTTCGAGCTGGGGCTGCTGGATATCAAGTGCCACCTGGTTGATATTCTTGACCGGCCCGGCGGGCAGTGCGCAGAGCTCTACCCCGAAAAGCCGATCTACGACATTCCGGCTTTGCCGATCGTCACTGGGCAGGAATTGACCGACCGCCTGATGACGCAGATCGCGCCGTTCAAGCCGATGTTCCATTTTCAGCAGATGGTGGAAAGCCTCGAGAAAATGCCGGACGGGCTGTGGCGCCTCACGACCGATATCGGCACGGTGTTCGAAACGAAGATCGTGGTGATCGCCGCGGGCGGCGGATCGTTCGTGCCGAAAAAGCCGCCCATTCCCGGCATTGAACAATATGAAGGAAAATCGGTATTTTACGCGGTGCGCAAAATGGATCAATTCCGCGGCAAGCGGATTGTCATTGCCGGCGGCGGCGACAGTGCCCTCGACTGGACCCTGAATTTACAGGCTTTGGCGAAAAAATTGACCCTCGTACATCGCCGCGATGAATTCCGCGCTGCGCCTGACAGCGTCGGCAAGATGCGCGGGCTGGTCAGCGAGGATAAAATCAAATTCATGGCCGGCCAGATCAGCACGCTGAAGGGCGCGGACGGTAAACTCGAAGCTGTAATCATTAAGGACAGCGACAAGAAAGATCATGAAATTCCATGCGACGTGCTGCTGCCGTTTTTCGGCCTGACCATGAAACTGGGGCCGATTGCGAATTTCGGGCTCAATCTTCACGAAAATCTGGTGCCGGTGGATACAGAGAAATTCGAAACCTCGATTCCGGGCATTTTTGCCATCGGCGATATCAACACGTACCCGGGAAAACTGAAACTCATCCTGTCGGGTTTTCATGAATCGGCCCTGATGGCGCGGCAGGCTTTCCGCACTATTTATCCCGATTCCCGCCTGAAGTTTGAATATACGACTTCGAGCTCTTCCCTCAAGGAAAAGCTGGGTGTTGGCGACGAAAATTTATAGATAAATTTTCCTTTAAAATCAACGATCTATGAGATTTTTGTTCCCGGGTTTCGTTTTTTAATATAAACTTAGGGAAAATAAATAATAATAAATTTATAAAAAACTAAAACGGTAAAAATATTAAAGGTGTGTGATGGGTCGTGAAACCGAACAAGCAGTAATTGCTGGAACTTTGAAGAGTCGTTTTGGTCTAGATGGAAACGGACAAATGACCACTACAAAAATGAATGAAGACGTGTATGCGTTTTGCCTCACAACAAAAGAGAGCAAGGCGGCCGTTAGTACGGAAGACGGTGAGAAAATAAAATCTTACTATGAGCTTTTTAATAATAGCTATCAAACAAAACTTACCTATGATTATATTGTTCTTAGCCCTTCTTTCTCTAAAAATATTGCTAAAAAATTTAATCTTGATAGCGCGCAAGAATCTGCTCTTCTCAAAGAACTGAGAGGTATCGATGGAGCTAATCCCGATGTTCCTCAAGAAAAAACAAAACAATTGATTGACACCACAACAAGCTTTTTAAGAAAACAGCCGAACTCTACATTTACCGACGCGGATGAAGTAGCCATGAAAGCCGGCTATCTTTTAACACTTAACAATACAAACCGTAGATGGTCATATCTCAGTAACGAAGCCGCAATAGAGCTTGGTCCGACTTTTGCAAATTCAAACAACCCTCTTGATCAGAGAGCCTTACTCATCTCGTCTACTTTAATAACTGCTGGAGAGGAAAATTTCAGCGCACAAAAAATAACAGAGAAAACAACTGGAAATATTGCTGAAGGCGTAAAGGTTATCCCGCTGACAGTATCATCTGCTGTGCCGGTAATTGATCCTAATAACCCGGCCGTAGTTAATCCCAATAACCCGACTGTAATTGATCCCAATAATTCAGCAACAATCGGCACAACTAAAATTCAAACAACGCCGACGGATCAGTTTGATTACAAAAAATATGTGTTCCAGCTTGATGATAAAAGCAAGGACGTTGCTGAATATCACAAGATGCTTAACTTTGTCCTCGGACGCACAGACATCAGCGGAAAACAAATTGGAGGGCAACCGGCAAAGCTCGACGACAACGAGCAAACTGCAACATTTACAGAGGAAAGCGCCAAGGCAACATTTGACTTCCAAAATGGTGCGGATAATGCAGAAAGCAATGCGAATATCGATGATGACATTACAAAAGCGGATAGCAAAGCGGGATTTGAAACTCGGACTCACGTAGCGGCCACTTATGCCGACATGGTAAATAAGGCTGAAAATGTTGATCAAGGAATAAAATCTCAAAATATGACATTAGCTTTTAATACGCTGAATGGTTTTGCAAAAGTTGGCGCTGATTATACTTTCCAGTTTACGGGAGCTAAAACAGCAGGCGATTTGAACATGAAATTTAATTCGCTATGCGGCTTGGAAATGTTCAAACCTTGCATTATCGATGCAAACATCGATCTTGCTAAATCAAACAAAATTTTTACTAATAATTTTAAATTTACCGCTTAATCCCCTTCCCCCGGCTCGGGACTGAAGAACTGCTCAAACTTGTTTTCGACTTTTTCCATGTCCCTGGCGCCTTCGGGGCCCGACTTCTTTTTCGTGATATTCGGCCATTTTTCCGAATAGTCTTTATTTACTTCCAGCCATGCCTCGGCGCGGGGATCTGAATCGGGGATAATCGCCTCGATCGGGCATTCTGGTTCGCAGACGCCGCAGTCGATGCATTCATCCGGGTTGATCACGAGCATATTTTCCCCTTCGTAGAAACAATCCACGGGGCAAACCTCGACGCAATCGGTGTATTTGCACTTGATGCAGACTTCTGTGACCACGAAGGTCATAAATTTTTTCTCCTGTTAAAAAGAGCTTCCTTACATACCATCATTGTTTTTTCGGTTAAAGTGTAAACTATGCAATACCCCACTCCGTCATCCCGAGGCGCAAAGCAAATCGCAGATTTGTTTGCTCTTTTAAAAAAAGCGAACAAAACCTTCGGTTTTGCTTCGCGCCGAGGGATCTTACCCCTCCAATTTATGAAGATCCCTCGCATTCGCTCGGGATGACGACAAAGAAAAATTGTGAATTTATAATTTAAGGCATTTCCACAACAGCAACAAGCTTCTATGGTTTCCGGTATGAAAACTGTCATTTTTCTTGCCTCTCTTGTGTTGCTGAGCGGGTGCGGCGGCGGACCGGAACGGGACAGCAACCCTGCTACCGCCTATGATCCGCTTCTGCCTCTGCCGGGCAATGTGCCGGAACCAGATGAGCCGCAGATGCGCGCCGCCGTGCAGCGCTGGCTGGCGCAGGAAAACGCCCCCTCCTCGTCGGTTTACAAATTCGTGCGCGAGGATCTCAATGGGGACGGGCACAAGGATGCCCTCGTTCTTTGTGATAATCCCTACGGCTACTGGTGCGATTTCAATGGCTGCGTCATGCTCATTCTCAAGGCGGGCGGCGATGATTTTTCGGTGGTCAATAAAGTCAAGACTTTGGGCGGGCCACTTTATATCACTGAAAAAAACAAATCACGGCTGGAAGACCCTGATTGCACATGTATCGGGACGCTGGAGCGAAACGAAAAATGTCATGATGGAATTTGACGGGCAGCACTACCCAATGGATCCGGAAAACCTGCCGCCAGTCCGGGTTATAAACCCTTATTCAGGTCACAGGGTGTTCCTGTAGGTTAGTCGCCGAAGCGCGATTTCATGAACTGGGCACGAAAAGAGAAAATAATGCCCTTGTCGTAGGCGTTGCGCTTCTTTTTTTGTTTGGCGGCTGCGAAACTATTGAGAGGTTCTTCGAACTCCAGATCAATCTTGCCCACCAGATCATCAATATTGGTTGAGCGGATATGCGAGCTTTTCAATTCCAGCAGAATTTTCTGTTCAGATTGGGAGTATTCCCCATCAGCCCAGACAATCTCGTGTGCCAGCTTGAAAAATTTTGCCTGGTCTTTTGGATCCTCGATCGACTTGAACATGTCGGTAACATTTTTTGGATTTTTAATGTCGGCATTGAGGGTGAGCTTTTGCTGGGCGGAAAACGGGATGTCTTCCAGCGCCTCGGCCATGAAACGGATCTCGCCGCCGGTGACCATCCCGTCCGTATGGGCAAGTGCGAAAACCGCGCGCCACATCTGAAATTCGCTTTCGGTCACAGTCGGGCTTGGCGGTGTTTTCACGGGGAGAGCTTTCGGCATAGAGGAAATAAGAACGCTTCATTTTCAGGCACAAAGCCCCAAATCACAAGCCCCCTAAATGTTCTTGTTTTGTTCCTTGCGTATGTGTAGACTTATATTTCATCATTAGGGAATCAGACTATGCATCGTGAAGCCGTCCTTAAATGGCTCTTCCTTGATCTCAACAGCTATTTCGCCAGCGTCGAGCAGCAGGACAAACCGGCATTGCGCGGTCGGCCTGTCGCAGTCGTGCCGATGCCGACCGACTCGACCTGCGTGATCGCCGCCTCGCGCGAGGCGAAAATATACGGTATCCGCACC
>JBQTJN010000020.1:0-9273 GCA_052387095.1 Alphaproteobacteria bacterium | reverse complement strand
GTGCTGAAGCGTGAAATCATCATCAATAAGCTCAGCCGCATTGAGAAACTAGCCTTGCTTAAAAGCGGACTATAAATTCCGTGCGGGCGCGGCCGGCCAGTTAAGCGCCAGCAGGCCCGTAAGCCTGACCTGCCTTAAAAACCCCGATCGTGGTGCGTTAGTCTATTTCATTGATGAATGTTTCCGGCAATTCAGCTTCCCCAGTCAGATTGACGCTGAGCATCATACCAACAGCGTGTCCAAGATCTTTGTCGCTGCCATTCAAGGGCGCATCAACATCGCTGTTGCGAAGTTCGGCTGCTTTATCCGCAAGACGGTAATGATGGTAAAGCGTTGTGAAATGACGGGCTTTAAAACCGGGCGTCTTAAAACCGGGCGTCCAGATATGAATGTTGGATAAATCGGGCCGGAGCGTGAAGCCATAATGGTTGATGGTCGAAAGAGCATCGCTATACGTGCTCGTGTTGCTATCGAGGCCCGTCTGGCGGAATGAATGATCGGTCCCATTGCCTGCATTATCATCGCCCGAGCCGTAGGCATAATCAAATAACAATAAGGCATCCGGCTTTAGCGGCAGTGGAACATTCAGGCCGGCATCGAAAGCCCAGCCGAGAACATCGGTGCGGTTTGAACCTGTCTTGGTCCTGTTGTTGGCTGGCCCGGCTGTCGTCAGCTGTTCATTGGCTTTGCCTGCAACGCTCAAAATATCAACGCGATAGGAAATGCTGTTACCTGCCAAGAGCGGGAGATTATTTCCTCTTGCCCGCACGCCGGCCCATGCCAATTCTGCATCTTCGGCGTCTCTATCAAGGGAAGGTACAATGGTTCCTGGATCTTCCATATTTGAATGATCATTTTGCCAGGCAAAACGCCCTTCAATATAGTGATCCGTCTTCCATTGCCGGGTAACCTCGGCCATCACACGGAAAATATTTTCGTCTTTTTCGAGGAAATCTTCGTCGGTTGTTCTGTAAGAGCCCAAGTTTTCGCCTGCTGCAATAAAGCCTGTAAATAATGCCGCATCGTAAGAAAATCTCAAAGCGTCTAAATCCCTGTTCCACCAGAGGCCATAGGGTTCGGAAAAGCGTTGACGGCCGATTTTCATGCCGAGAGGTTTTACACCCGCCAGACCATTATATTGCAGCCACAGCTGGCGTATTTCTAAAAAGTCTTTTTGGCCGAGTGGCTTATTTGTTTCGGGATCTTCAGAGCCGTCTCCGTAATTAATTACGAAGCGGTCTTTATTAAAGAATGTCAAGTGATCGGTCAGTTTCTCTTTAATGCGGATTTTGCCTTCAATGTTTTCACTGTCGCTAAAATTTTCACTCGATGTGCCAAGATCGGAATTGTCGTTTCTCGTTGCCTGAAAGCGCACCGATCCGCTGATTTTAACCTTCGAAGAAAGTTGTTCAGCCGCGTAAGCGGAAGCAGGCAATAGGTATAGGCCTGATATAAGTAATATTTTAAATATCAACATCTGTATTGTAGTTTGTAGGGCTGAAATATCAGCCCTGTTTATAAAATTTCAGGTAGAGAACGGCGAAAAATGCGCCGATCGCGTTAGCCACAAGGTTCCACGCGATATTAATATAACCCCCGACATTTGTATCGAGTAGGGTTTTAACAGTGGCGAATTCAAAAATTTCATTCACCAATCTCAAACCCAGCGCGATTAAAATAAGAATGCTGCCGATAACCAGATCGACATTCTTAAAAAATATGGATACGGCCATGCCTGCCAACAAATAAGCCAGGACGACAAAAGAGGGATATCGCATACGCGGTGAAAGGAGATACATGGTTCCTCTTGGTGCCTATAGCAATTTTCCGCCATTCGGCTTTATGTAAGGATGATTGTCAAATGGAATGCACCCTTAATATCTTGGCAGTTGTATTTACCGCCGCTTGTGCGGCCAATGCAGCGCCGGGTCTTTCTGTAACAATAGCCTTCGGGCTTACATTCTTAACCATGCGACGATGTAGCTATGACCGCGCAAAAATTAAATGTCGGCATGGTTTTTCTCCTTTAGAAGCCGCTGCACAGACAGCGTTTCAAACTTGGAAAATGATCCCTGTATCCTGCAGTTATTACCTATAATTGAGCAGATAATCCAGCCTGTTATGCAGGCAAAGGCCAAAATTTCCTTATTTTTCAGGCCATCCTTGACAGTTCTTCCATTTCAATAGTATAAGCCATGAATGCATATGGTCTATAACCTTCTTGCGCTAGATACCCTACTCCTCCGCCGTTGAGCGGACATATATCACTTTTCCCCCACATCATTAATTTAATTTTACCAGCAAGGCTTTCGCTGGGGGGATTTGCGAATTTCAGGAGTAGTAAAAATGTCTGACAAAATAATTATTTTCGATACCACATTGCGAGATGGAGAACAGTCTCCCGGCGCGACGATGTCCATGCAGGAGAAGCTCATGATTGCCGGACTGCTCGACGGCATGGGTGTCGATGTGATCGAGGCGGGGTTTGCGGCGGCGTCGCCGGGTGACATGGCCTGCATCGATGCTGTCTGCGGGATTGTCAGGAATGCTTCAGTCTGCAGTTTGGCGCGAGCGGTCAAGGCGGATATCGAGGTCGCGGCCAAATCCCTGGCCAAGGCCGTCAAGCCCCGCATTCATACATTCATCTCCACCAGCGATATTCATATCGAACACCAGTTCCAGATGACGAAAGAGCAGGTGCTAGAGCGCATCGATGAAACGGTCCGCTATGCGAGATTGTTTTGCGACGATGTTGAATGGTCGGCGATGGACGCGACGCGCAGCGACCCTGAGTTTCTGAAGAAAGCGGTTGGTGTTGCGGTGAAGGCGGGCGCGGGTACAATCAATATTCCGGACACGGTCGGTTATGCCTTGCCGGAGGATTACAAGCCATTGATCGCAATGTTGTGCCAGGCTTATCCCGACGTGATTTTTTCAGTGCACTGTCACAATGATCTGGGGCTGGCAACGGCCAATTCGCTGGCGGGGATTTCCGGCGGGGCGCGGCAGGTTGAATGCACCATCAACGGCATCGGCGAGCGGGCCGGCAACACGGCGATGGAAGAGGTTGTGATGGCGATCAAGACCCGCCCCGATTTTTTTAACTTTGAAACCGGCATCGAGACGAAGAAAATTTTCCCGATATCGCGTTTTGTCGCGGCGGCGACCGGGTTTGCCGTACAGAAAAACAAGGCCATCGTGGGGGCCAATGCCTTCGCGCATGAATCGGGCATTCACCAGGACGGCATGCTGAAAAACCGCAATACTTACGAGATTATCGCGCCGGAAACCGTGGGCGTGAACAAGACGCAGATCGTGCTTGGCAAGCATTCCGGGCGGGCGGCGCTGAAAAGCAAAGTCAATGAATGGGGCGTCAAAATGGAGGATGATGAGTTCCAGGTTTTATTCACCGCATTCAAATCTCTGTGCGACCGCAAGAAGCACGTGACGGAAGAAGATATCATGGCGATCATGTTTGATTACCGCACCGATGAAAAGCAGCAGCTGGTACAGCTTGAATCCTTCAATATGGATCGGCATGCCGACGGGCAGTACAGCGCCGAGATCACAGTCAAAAGCCAAAAGCAAAATCAGATTTTCCGCTCGGAAGGCGATGGACCTTTGGACGCGATTTTTAAAGCCATGCATCACCTGATTTCCGGCGATGCGCCGTCGCTGGTGGATTTCGAAGTGCACAGCATTTCGCACGGCACCGATGCGCAGGCGGAGGCTAAAATCACGCTGGACTGGGACGATGAGCTTTATACCGGCCATGCGCGGGATACAGATACGATCATGGCGGCATCGCGCGCCTACATGACCGGAATCAATAAAATCCTATCGCGCAGCGTCAAAGGAGGCCGTCATGCTGCATAAGCAAAAAGGCGAAGTCTGGATGAATGGAGAGTTCGTGGATATGCAGGATGCGAATGTGCATGTGCTGACGCATACGCTGCATTACGGCAGCGGTGTGTTTGAAGGCATGCGCGCCTATAATGGCAGAATTTTTAAAATGACGGAACATCATAAACGCTTGTGCGATTCAGCTTCGATGCTCGGGTTTGAAATTCCCTATAACGTTGAGGAGCTTAACGATGCGGCAGTTGAAACGCTGAAGCGCAACGGGTTGAAGGAGGCGTATGTGCGGCCGCTCGCCTGGTACGGGCCCGAGAGTCTGGCGGTATCATCCCGCCAGAATTCGGTAAATACCGCGATTGCTGTCTGGATATGGGATTTTTATTTCGGGTCTGACAATGTAGGGCTGAAGCTGACCTGGTCGGACTGGGTGCGACCGGCGCCGACAATGGGGCCGGTGCAGGCCAAGGCTAACGGCCAGTACATCACCGGCACGATGGGCAAGAACAAGGCGGAGAAGAACGGTTTTCATGATGCTCTGATGAAAGATTATCGCGGTTATCTGGCCGAAATATCGTCAGCCAACGTGTTTTTCGTCAAGGATGGCGTGTTGCATACGCCGATTGCCGATTGTTTCCTGAATGGCATCACCCGGCAGACGGCTATCCAGATCGCAAATGATCTTGGCATTCCGGTGCGCGAGCGGCATATTCCGCCGGAGGAAATTCTGCAGGCCGATGAGGTGTTTATTACGGGCACGGCGGCGGAGATCCAACCGGTCGGGCAGATTGACGATCAAGTATTTCCGGTCGGCCCAATCACGAAGAAAATAAGACAGGCCTATTCGGCGCTGGTAAGGGAAAAATAATATGAGCAAGACTCTTTACGACAAAATCTGGGAGCAGCATGTCGTCAGCGAGCTGGAGGGCGACACATCGCTGCTCTATGTCGACCGGCACATGGTGCACGAGGTTACAAGTCCGCAGGCATTCGAAGGCTTAGGTCTTGCCGGCCGTAAATTACGGCATGCAAACAGTATTCTTGCCACTGCGGACCATAATATACCGACCATTCATACGCAGCAGGGAATTACCGACCCGGAGTCGCGCGTACAGGTGGAGGAACTGGAGAAAAACTGCAGAAAGTACAAACTGAACTACCTGGCGCCGGGCGACCAGCGGCAGGGCATTGTTCACATTATCGGGCCGGAGCAGGGTTTTACGCTGCCCGGTATTACGATCGTTTGCGGCGACAGCCATACTTCGACGCATGGCGCATTCGGCGCATTATCATTCGGCATCGGCACCAGCGAGATCGAGCAGGTCTTCGCCGCACAGGCGTTGATCATGAAAAAAGCAAAAAATATGCGGCTCTATGTTGATGGCAGGCTGCAGCCTGGCGTTACGGCGAAGGATATCATTCTTTATATTATCTCCCAGATCGGCATTGCCGGCGGCAACGGCCATGTCATTGAATATTGCGGCCCGGTGATTGAAAGCCTGAGCATGGAAGGGCGCATGACGGTCTGCAATATGTCGATTGAAGCCGGAGCGCGGGCGGGGCTGATTGCGCCGGATGAAACGACATTTACTTATCTGCGTGGCCGCCCGATGACGCCGTCCGGCGATCTGCTGGATCGCGCTGTACAATACTGGAAAACGCTCTCCTCCGATGGTGATGCGCGGTTTGATACGGATCAGCGCTTTGACGCGGGCATGATAGAGCCGCAGGTATCGTGGGGGACCAATCCTGAAATGACGAGCTCCGTGACGGCATCCATTCCCGACCCGGGCAGTCAGCCGGATAATGTGCGGCAGGATTCCATGCGCCAGGCGCTGGAATATATGGATCTGAAGCCCGGTACGAAGCTGGAGGGAATTAAAATCGACCAGGTTTTCATCGGCTCCTGCACCAATGCGCGGATCGAAGATTTGCGGCTGGCGGCGAAAGCAGTTGAAGGACGCAAAGTCGCATCGACGATCAAGCGAGCGATGATTGTGCCAGGATCGGGTCTTGTGAAAATCCAGGCGGAGCAGGAAGGACTCGACCGGGTTTTCAAAGAATCAGGATTTCAATGGCGCGATCCGGGCTGCTCGATGTGCCTGGCCATGAACGCGGACCGGCTGGAGCCGGGTGAACGCTGCGCCTCGACATCCAACCGCAATTTCGAAGGGCGGCAGGGCCGCGGCGGACGCACGCACCTGATGAGCCCGCTGATGGCGGCGGCGGCGGCGATTACGGGCCGCATTACCGACGCGCGAACATTTATTTAAGGAGAATCCCATGCAAAAATTCAATACACTTACTGGTGAGGCTGCTTACCTTCCGATCTCCAACATTGATACGGATATGATTATTCCCAAGCAATATCTCAAGACGATCAAGCGGTCGGGGCTGGGAAAACATTTGTTTGCCGAACGGCGTTATGATGCGGAAGGTAATCCTATCTCTACGTTCGTCCTGAACGCTCAACCCAAAAGTGTGATTTTGATTGCAGGCCAGAATTTCGGCTGCGGTTCAAGCCGCGAGCACGCGCCATGGGCGCTGCTGGATTTTGGCATCCGCGCCGTCATTGCATCGTCATTTGCGGATATTTTTTACAATAACTGCTTCAAGAACGGGATTCTGCCGGTGGTTCTGCCACAGGAAGATATCAATAAACTGGTGGATAAAACCGGCGATGTGACGATCGATTTGCAGAAGCAGACGGTTATGCACGACGGCAGCGCTTTTCGTTTCGAGATTGAAAGCCACCGCAGGGAAATTCTGCTAGAAGGGCTGGACGATATCGAGCGCGTAATGCGCATGGAGGACAAGATCCAGGCGTTTGAAGCACGGCATTTCGCGGCGCAGCCATGGCTGAAGGATTCTTCCCATGCATAAAGTCTTATTATTGCCCGGCGATGGCATCGGCCCGGAAATTATGGAGCAGGGGAAAAAACTTCTGGCGCTGTTCCGCGATTTTATTACTTACGAGGAGGCTGATATTGGCGGCATCGCGATTGACCGTCATGGCACGCCTTATCCGGACAAAACGGCGCGCCTTGCGGAAGGCGCCGATGCAGTTTTATTGAGCGCGGTAGGTGGGCCGAAATGGGAGGCTCTGCCGCTGGCAACGCGGCCGGAAACAGGTCTGCTGGCGCTGCGGAAATCTCTGAATGTGTATGCCAATATCCGTCCGCTTGAGATCTGGGCGGAGCTGGCGGAATTTTCGCCGCTGAAAAGCGAAATTATGGAAGGGGCGTCGTTCGCGATCGTACGCGAACTGACGGGCGATCTTTATTTCGGCGAGCCGCGCGGGATGACGCAGGAAAAAGGTGAGCGCCGTGCCTGGAACACGATGACATATAGCGAGTCAGAAATTCGCCGCGTCGCGCACATGGCGTTTGGTATGGCGCGCAACCGCCGGAAAAAACTTTGTTCTGTCGATAAGGCCAATGTGCTTGAAACCATGGTGCTGTGGCGCGAGATTGTGACGGAAGTACACAAAGATTACCCGGATGTTGCGCTTCAGCATATGTATGTCGACAACGCGGCCATGCAGATCATTCGCCAACCGGCAGATTTCGATGTGATACTGACGCCGAACATGTTCGGCGATATTCTCTCCGACGAGGCGGCCGTGCTGGCTGGGTCTTTGGGGCTGCTGCCGTCCGCATCGCTCGGCGGCCGCTGCGGCCTGTATGAACCCATTCATGGCAGTGCCCCGGACATTGCGAGGCAGGGTAAGGCCAATCCTATCGGCCTGATTTTAAGCATTGCGATGATGATGGAGTTTACCTTTGGCAAAAAAGAACTGGCGAAAGCCGTTCATAAGGCCGTCGGCGCCGTCTTACAAGAAGGCTTCCGGACGCCTGATATACATGCGTCGGGCATGACAAAATGCTCGACAGACGAGATGGGCAGCCGGGTTTGCCAGGCAATTTCCTGATTATGATCTTTTGCGGCGCAAAAGATTGTTCGACAGGCAAAGCGAAAGAAAGTTATAACCATGTGATTAGCTTTGAAATGATAGAATAGGGGCGACGATAACCCAGCATCACCGCGCAGGCCCGGCGCGCACATACCTGAAACGCGGCGCGCAAAAAATCGACAAGCTCCTTGCGACGGGCAGGCCTTAAAGCTTTTTTCTTAAAACCTCCTGCAGCATCTCCTTGTCCAGACTCAAATCCGCCACCAGCTGTTTCAGCCGGGCGTTTTCTCCTTCCATCTGTTTATATTTTTCATCTCGGACGGCAGCGTCCCGCCATACTTTTTCTTCCAGCGATAAAGTGTCTGCTCTGATATTCCTGATTTCCGGCAGACTTCACCGACTGATACACCAACCTCCACCTGCTTCAATACAAAGGCAATCTGGGCTCCGTAAAGCGCTTCTTCTTCATTCTTTCCTCCGGTTCGCTACGTTAAATTAAACCGAATTCTCTCTCATTCAAAATGGTCTGATTTTCGGGGGGGGGAAGACCAAAATTATGGGCAAATTTAAGAGGGCGGGTCATTTATGGTTTTCGGGTCTGTATCAAGGTTTCCGCACCGATGGGGTAGGGGTAGGTGTTGGATTTACAACCGGAACCGCCCCTGATGGAACAAGTTTTTCCTGCAGCGACTTTAAAGCCTCGGGTGCGCCGAACTCTGATTCCAAAGCCCCATAGGAAAAATATGAAGGTGAAGTTTTTGGATCGGCATCAGTAAAGATTTCTAATACCGCATCGCCTTTACCGTTTTTCATTTCATCTAAAAATTCACTATTGAACGCTTCTTCCGATTTTTTCCAAGGAGTGGGGTTTCCAGCCTTATCGAGAACAAAAGTTTTTTCATCAATCCCTATGATACTAACGGGACGACTGGCAGGAATACGGCCACTTTGCTGCAGCGCTTCTATTTTCGACTTCAAAGCCTGAGTTTGTTCCTCATTAAGGCCATACGCGACAATAACCGTGTGTCCTTGTTTCGTGAGTTCAGCCACCTTGGCATCGCGGTAATTTTCTGCGCCCTGCCCGACTTCTCCTGGTTTTGGCCCACTACCAAATAAAACACCTATTTTCTGCGCTGCTTTTATGCCGCCCTCTACATTTGGCATAGAACCGACACCGGGGATTCTTCCGGGAATCTTTTCAATTTCTTCAACTTTATTAGGCTTTTGAGGGTCCGAAGCGGGGATCTTGGCCCATTCATGTTTACTTTTCTGAAATTCTACAATTCTTACATCGGACGTCATAATTACACCCCCCTGATTATTATAAAACCCAATCCAAAAAGTATATTGCACAAGTATTTACAAATCGTTAACTATATGTTTAGTCCCACTTTGTGATGGATGGGATTTATCCTGAACCTTTCCGGTTGTGTTGTCCATATTTTGCAGATGTATTCGTAAGTGGTGAGGCCTTTGAGGGTTTTGAGCCGTTTGGCGAAGTTGTA